>NZ_JBHTSF010000200.1:0-14836 GCF_042795295.1 Streptomyces sp. NPDC056486 | reverse complement strand
CACCATGAGGTGCGTCCCACCCGGCTCTTATGAGGCCGAAGCCGCGATCAGGCGATCAGGCGACGATCAGATAGATCCCGTACGCCACGGCCGCCGCGCAGAGCGCGAAGCACGCGTACGCGCCCGTGCGTGCCGCCACCGGGGGGCCGCCCGCGGTGGAAGCGGTGGAAGCGGCGCCGGACGGTGCCGCCTCGCGCTTGGAGAGGCCGACGATGCCGAGGGTGAACAGGCCCACCAGGGCCACCGTCACCGCGAGGCTGACTCCGAACACGGAGCCGAGAGCTGCCCAGTCGATGTTCATGCTGACTTTTCCTTACACCGTGGCGGGCCGGGCGGGGTCCGCCACGGTGCCGGTCGGGGCCGGGATGGTGGCCTTGACGAGGTCGACGTCCGAGGTCGTCACGGCCGAGCCGGTGGGCGGCGGTGTGACGGCGGCGATCGCGGTGGTCACGACACCGGCGGGCTCGGCGGCCGGGGAGCCGCCGATCTCGTCGTCGGCGACGTTCGTGTGGTCGACGGCGTTGCGCCGGGACAGCATCCAGATGACGGCGGAGCCGGTCACGAGCAGCGCGGCGGTCACCGCGACGCCCCAGGGGCCCTGCTTGGTGAGGAACTCGGCGCCCGCGCCGACCAGACCGGCGGCCGGAAGCGTGAGGCCCCAGGCGATGAACATGCGCGTCGCCGTGGACCAGCGGACCACACCGCCCTTGCGGCCGAGGCCCGCGCCCATCACGGCGCCCGAGCAGACCTGGGTGGTGGAGAGCGAGAAGCCGATGTGCGAGGAGGCGAGGATCGCGGTCGCGGCGCTGGTCTGGGCGGCGAAGCCCTGCTGCGGCGCGAGGTCCGTGAGGCCCTTGCCCATGGTGCGGATGA
Source organism: Streptomyces sp. NPDC056486 (assembly GCF_042795295.1). Lineage (NCBI taxonomy): Bacteria > Bacillati > Actinomycetota > Actinomycetes > Kitasatosporales > Streptomycetaceae > Streptomyces > Streptomyces sp. NPDC056486. The sequence continues at coordinate 13,963 of NZ_JBHTSF010000200.1, read as the reverse complement.
TGCGCCAGCCACCGAGGTACGTGCCGAGCGCGATGGCGATGCCGGCCGAGACGATGACCCACATCGGGGGGTTGGCGCCCGGGTTCAGGACGCCGCCGGTGATCAGGGCGAGCGTGATGATGCCCATGGTCTTCTGCGCGTCGTTCGTGCCGTGCGCCAGCGAGACGAGGCCCGCGGAGGCGATCTGGCCGGCGCGGTAGCCCTTGGCGGTCGCCTTGGTGTCGGTGTTGCGCCCGATGCGGTACGTCAGGCGCGTGGCCAGCGTCGCGGCGATACCGGCGACGAGAGGCGCGGCGATCGCGGGGATCAGGATCTTGGTGACGACGGTGCCGCCGTTGATCGACGACCAGCCCATCGACATGACCGCGGCGCCGATGAGGCCGCCGAAGAGTGCGTGGGAGGAACTGGAGGGCAGGCCCACCAGCCAGGTGAGGAGATTCCAGAGGATCGCGCCCACCAGGGCGGCGAAGATCACCTCTGTCTTCAGTCCGTCCTCGTTGACGATGCCGCCGGAGATCGTCTTGGCGACTTCGACCGACAGGAAAGCGCCGACGAGGTTCAGCACGGCGGACATGGCCACCGCCGTCTTGGGCTTGAGGGCGCCAGTCGAGATGGTGGTGGCCATCGCGTTGGCTGTGTCGTGGAAACCGTTCGTGAAGTCGAACACGAGAGCGGTAACGATCACGATCCCGAGGAGAAGCGTGATGTGTTCCATTTACCCAGGCTTCTGTTGGACGTCAGTGGCAAGTGGAACGTAGGCAAGCTGGGTGAACGGAAAGTGAACTTGGTCGGGCCGTGCGGTGACCCAATTCGGGGCACCGCCACTCCGGTTCCGCCGTGGCCCTGACGAAGATCGCCCGGAGTGGCGTCGCGAGGCCTGGAACACGGGCTTCCAGAGGCCTGGAATGCGGGCTTCCAAGGGTGTCCGAACGTGCCCGGCTACCCTCGGGCGAACCTCTTCAGCTGCTTCATCGAACCGTTGAAGAGATTCTGGTCACCCGGCAGCCTGCCGCCGTTGTCGTACTGCCAGAACGTCAGGTACGACCAGCCCTTGGGCAGCTTCCCCGACGTCGACGACCAGCGCGCGAGCCACAGCGCGTGATTCGCTCCGAAGGCACGGCTGCCGCCCGTGCACTTGTTCCACCACCTGGTGGTCGTGTAGATCACGGGACGCCGTCCCGTCTGCCGCTTCACTTCCTTGCTGAACGACTTGATCCAGTGGACCATGCCCCTCTTGCTGACGCCGTAGCACTTCCGCTTGCCGTACGGATTGTGCTCGATGTCGAGGGCCGGCGGCAGTGTCCGGCCGTCCGCACTCCACCGTCCACCGTGCCTCATGAAGTAGGCGGCCTGCTTCTTGCCCGACGACTTGTTCGGTGCGGCGAAGTGGTACGCGCCGCGGATGATGCCCGCCTTGCGGGAGCCGTTGTACTGCTGCTTGAAGTGCGGATTGCGGTACGTGTAGGACTCGGTGGCCTTGATGTAGACGAAGCGTGCGCCCTTGCTCTTCGCCTTGTGCCAGTTGACTCGCTTCTGGTGCGACGAGACGTCGTGCCCCCTCGGCTTGCCCGCTGCCGAAACCGGAATCTCGGCGAGGACGGTCCACCCAAGGGCCAGAGTCACTACTGAGGCCGCGATGACGCGCGCGCGGCGACGGGATGGTTTGTGGTCATGAGCCATATTTCCCCCCGGACTGCGACGTGCGGGACAAATCTTCCGGAGAGTACTGGAAGATCATCGGATGCCGGTCGATCGCAAGCCAATCAACATCAGAGGGTGATGTATGCACATTTGTGCTCTTACGGACGCCTCGCCTCCGCCCTACGGTGCCGCGCCCCACGGCTGACAGGATCGCGGCATGACGGAGCAGCGGGGCGAAGACCGGCAGGACGCGATGGAGCAGGCGTGGGGCGAGCTGGTGGCGGCGGCCCGCAGGACGGTGACGGACGGCCTGGTGGTGGGCACGTCGGGCAACGTCTCGGTACGTGTCGGCGGCACGATCCTGGTCACCCCGAGCGGTACGCCGTACGACCGCCTGAGGCCGCAGGACGCGGTCGGTGTCGACACGGACGGCAATCAGCTCTTCGGCGAACTCGCCCCGACCAGCGAACTCCCCATGCGCCTGGCCGTCTACCGCACCACGGACGCCGGAGCCGTGGTCCACACCCACGCGGTGCACGCCACCGCCGTCTCCACCCTCGTCCCGGAGCTCCCGCCCATCCACTACATGGCTGCTGCACTGGGCGGCCCCGCCCGGGTTGCCCGGTATGCGCCGTACGGCTCCGACGAGTTGGCCGAGAACATGCTCCGGGCCCTCAGGGACCGCACGGGTTGCCTGCTCCAGAACCACGGAACCGTTACATACGGAGCCACCCTGGACCAGGCGTACGACCGCACGGCGCAGCTGGAATGGATGTCCCGCCTCTGGCTGACGGCCAGCGCGGTCCCGGGGCACACCCCGACGCTCCTGTCCGCGGGGCAGCTGCGGGAAGCGGAGGACAGGCTGCGGGGCTACGGCCAACAGTGACGGCCCTGGGGGTGCGTCGGAGGGTGCGTCAGGGGCGGCTTCGTCCCGAGGGGCCGCGGGTTCAGCACATCACCCGCGGGTAAGCGGACGGCATGACGTCACCCCGCGGGCCACGCCCACTGGCCGTGGCCACTCGCCCGCCGGACACTGGGCAGGTGCGCCCAGCCAAAGCGACGGCAACGGCCGTCACCGCCGTCACCACCGCCCTCCTGGGCGGCGCAGCCGCCGTCGCCGCGGGCCGGTTCGCCAGCAACGCCGCCCTGAAGGCGCCGGCGGGCCGTCCGCTGCCGACCGACCACCGCCTCACGGTCCACTCCACGGCCGCGGGCCAGATCACCCTGACCCGCGCCCTCGCGAGCCTGCGCCCCGGCACGTACGGCCTCAGCGGCAACGGCAGCCACGCCGTGATCGGACCCGTTCTGGACGCCGCACCCCACGAGGCGGACACCGTCGTACGCCGCCTGGAGCGCGTCACGCACGGCTCCCTGGAGCCCGGCGCCAAGGTCTGGCTCACCCCGCAGGTCCACATCGGCGACCCGCACGCCGCGCTGGACATCGACCACGCGGACGTCGACATCCCCGGCGAACTCGGCGGTCTGCCCGCCTGGTTCGTGCCGGGCGTCCGCGACACCTGGGTGATCACCGTGCACGGCCTCGGCACGACCCGCGAGCACCCCATGGTCGTCATGGACTTCCTGCACCGCCAGCAGTTCCCGGTGCTCGACCTCGCCTACCGGGGCGACCTCGGTGCGCCCCGCTCCCCGGACGGCCTCGGTCACCTCGGCGAGACCGAGTGGCGCGACCTGGACGCGGCCATGCGCTACGCCGTGCGCCACGGAGCACAGAACGTGATCCTGCACGGCTGGTCCACCGGCGCCGCCATGGCGCTGCGCGCCGCCGCGCACTCGGCCCTGCGCGAGAGGATCAGCGGGCTCGTCCTTGACTCCCCGGTACTCAACTGGGAGACCACCCTGCGTGCGCTCGCCGCGGCCCGGCGCACACCGGGCCTCCTCCTGCCCCTCGCGGTGCGTGCCGCCCAGGGCCGCACAGGCCTGCGCGGCGACCGCATCCTGGAGGCCGCGGACCCCGAGGTGCTCAAGGTCCCCACGCTCCTGTTCCACGGCCCCGACGACGTGATCGCCCCGTGGGGTCTCTCCCGTCAACTGGCCGAGCGGCGCCCGGAACTCGTCACTCTCCACACCGTTCCGGATGCGCCTCACGGAGCTATGTGGAATGCCGACCCCGCAGGCTACGAAGAGGCGCTGCGGCGCTTCCTCACGCCTCTCATGTAGCGCGTGAGAGCCCCCTGAGGCAGCGCTCCGGAGCCTTGCGAAGGCATTCCGTTTGGGTTTTCGGACCGTCAACAGGAAGACTGCTCCTGTGACGTCCCGTATCCCGCGCGACTCAAGGCTTCGACTCGTCCGCGCTCAATCCCCCAGGGCCGAGAGGCGAGCGGGGGCGGAGCGCGACACAGCGCGGCCCCTGACCGCCCCCGGCGCAGTGACGCAGCAGCGCGCGCGTCGTCCCGCGCCCCGGCCGCCCGAGGGCACACCCGCCCCCGGAGAGCTGGCCCGGATGGCACGCAAGGGCCTCGCCGACGCCGTTCGGGTCGCGCGCTGGGCCGACACTTCCCTGCGCTCGGGACCCAGCCGCGCGGGAGCAGCGGGAGCACCCGCCGCCTCCGGTGGGACTGGTGGTGCCAAAGGCACTCTCTCCGCCACCACCGCCGAACGGGCCGCCGCAGAACTGGCGCTGACCCCGGATCAGGTCCGCGCCGACTGGGACACCGCACGGCTCGCAGGACTCATCGAGGTGCACGGCGACATCGCACGCCCCGGCTGGCGACTGCGCGCCTGGGACCGCGACGACGCCGCCGTGCTGCGCGGCTGGGTCGCCCTCTTCGACGCCTGGTCGCTCGCGCACGCCGCATCACGCGAACTGGCGCCCGCCACCGTGGCCGAGACCGTCGAAGCCATGCCGCAGCTCCTCACCCTGCTGCAGCTCTCCGCGGGCCCCGTCCCCGTACCGCAGCTCCTGGACCTCCTGGACCAGCGCGTCACGGAACTGCGCACGGAGCGCTGCGAGATCCCCTACGGCCCGCAGCCCGAGCCGGTGGATCCGGCCGACACGCCGCCCCTGGCCACCCTCCTGGACTGGGCGCTGCGCGGCCTCGCCGCCGTCGGCGCACTGACGTACGCCGAAGGGCAGGCCACCCTCACGCCGCTCGGCAGCTGGGCGGTCTGGGTCAAGCTCGAGCAGATCTGCGTGGCGGCGCAGAGCCCGGCGGGCAACATCGAACAGTCTGCGGAGGACATGCTCCGCGGCTGCGCGCGCCTGCGCCCGAACGCGGCCCGCTCCGAGTACCGCGCCTGGCTCGCCCCGCGCCCCGTCGGCAGCGCCGTCACCGAGCTCCTGGACGCGGCCCGCGGCGAGGACGCCCTCCTGCGCGGCCTCGCCTTCGAAGCCCTCCGGGTGGTCGGCGCACCGGCCGAGACCGAGGTGCGGGCCGTCGTGGACGAGACCTCGCTGCGGCCCTACGCCCTCATCTGGCTCGCCGAGCAGGAGGGCGCCGACCCCGAGGACGTCCACCTCGTCCTGTCGCGGGACGAGTCGACGTGGCTGTGGGTCGACACCGCCGCCGCCGTCGCCGACCACGGGGAGATCCACCTTCTCGTACGCCACCTGGAGTCAGCGGTGCAGCCCACGGTGCCCGCGCTCCTGGACGAGGTCCGCCGCATCGGCCACCCCCGCACTGTCCAGGTCCTCGTCGCCCTGGCCGCGGCCCACCCCGACCCGGCACTGGCGAAGGCCGTGCGCCGGGCGGCCTTCCAGGTGCACACCGGGGGCGTCTGAGCCCCACGTGCCTCACCGGAAGGTGTCGCACTGCCCCATGTCGCCGGTGCGGTAGCCCTGGTAGAACCACTGCTGCCGCTGCTCGGCCGAGCCGTGCGTCCAGGACTCCGGGGTGACCCGGCCCTGGAACTTCTCCTGGATGCGGTCGTCGCCGACCGCGGCCGCCGCGTCCAGGCCCTCGCCGATGTCCGCGTCGGTGAGGCTGGTGATCAGCGGCTTGCCCGTCTTGTCGTCGGCGGTACGGGTCGCGTGCCGAGCCCAGACGCCCGCGTAGCAGTCCGCCTGCAGCTCGACCTTCACGGCGTTGCTGTTCTGCCCCGTACGCCCGTCCTGGGAGCGCTGCAGCGTCCCCATGAGGTTCTGCACGTGGTGCCCGTACTCGTGCGCCACGACGTACGCCTGCGCGAAGGGGCCGCCGCTGGAGCCGAACTTGGTCCGCAGCTCGTCGAAGAAGCCCAGGTCCAGATAGACCTTCCGGTCACCGGGGCAGTAGAAGGGGCCCACCGCCGACGACGCGGCGCCGCACGCCGTGCCCACCCGGCTCGTGTAGAGGACGGTCGGCGCGGGGGAGTAGGTGCCCTTCCTGCGCTGGAACTCAGGGCGCCAGTAGTCCTGCACGCTGTTGACCACCGCCACCATGCGGCAGTCGTCCTTGGTGTTCGCGTCCTGCCCCGTGTGGCAGCTCTGCTGGACCTGCGCGAGCGACGAGGACGATGCGGCGGGCTCGTCACTGCCCGACGAGAGCCCGAGCTGATCGGGGCCGACCCCGAAGAGCAGCCCGAGGACCAGGGCGATCAGGCCCGCGATGCCGCCGCCGACCGTCGCCCTGCCGCCGGGGATCCGGCTGCCCCGCACATCCTGTACCTCGGACGTGTCCAGATCGGCGTCGTCGTCGAACTGCATGGGCGCACCACCCTCTGCCTCGCGTCCGGGGTGGCGTTGTGCCGCCCTGTGCCGAGATACCGGCGCCTTCATCCTGATATGACCCATCCCGCGCGGCGTCGGACGGGGGTCCGAACGGGGGACCCCGGCGAAATGCCGCGCCGTGTCGCGGACGCCGCCAGGGCCCGTGCGGTGACGCCGCCGCTACGCTCTGCGCCTGTTCCGTGGGATGAGGCAGCGGCAGACATGCCGAAGAGGGGGGCGTCGTGTCCGTTGTGCCGTTCGAGGCGACGGGATCCGGGGCCGTGCCGTTCGAGGCGACCGGATCCGGGCCCGCGAGACAGGTGCCCGCCCGCCGAGGCCCACGGCTCGCCCTCCCGGTGGTCCTCGGCCTCCTCGCCCTGCCGCTCATCACCGCCGCCCACCATTCACGGCCGGCCCCCTACGGAGACCACGTCACCGTCTACGCGCGCGTAGACGCCGATGCGGCCCCCGCGCTGCGGACCACGGGCCGCGCGGTCGAGGCGTACGACAAGGCGACGGGCCGCCCACGCTGGACGTACCACCGCGAGGGAGCCAGGCCACTGGCCCTGCTCCCCGTCCCCGGGCACGCCGTCGCGCTCTGGAACGACGGCCTGGTCACCGACACCGCACGCGCCGACGGCAGCGCCGTCCGCTGGCACCGCGCCATCCCCGACAGCGCCTCCTGGCTGCGCACACCCGCCGCCCGCGGCGCCGCCGGAGTCCTCCAGCCGCTCGACCCCCGCGGCCGCATGCTGGCCGTCGTCACCCCGCAGCGCATCGCCGCCTACCGCAGCGCCGACGGCGACCTGCGCTGGGTACTGCCCGCCGAACCCGGCTGCGCCTTCGAACCCGCACGGTCCGTGCGCCACCGCGAAGCCCTGCTCGTCGCCCAGCCCTGCGCGGACGCCGCGACGCCGTGGACCTCCCAGCTGATCGCCGTGGACGACCTCGGCCGGATCGTGCCCCGGCGCACCCCCCTGGGCAACGAGCTGCCGGGCGGCGCCCCCGACGGCGTACGGGCCCGGGCTGAAAATGGGTTTGCACCGCACCGTTAGAATTGGCCTCATGGCCATTCTCCTCGTGCATTAGACGGCGTGATCGCCCGCCCGCCAGCCCGCCACCGCCCTTTCAACGGCGCGCTGCGCGCGGCACCACCTTTCGAACCTTCCGCCGTCCATCCCCCCCTGCCCTGGAGTCTGTCCGTGATCACCGCTTCCGGCATCGAGCTGCGCGCCGGCGCCCGCATCCTCATCGAGAACGCCTCCTTCCGCATCGCCAAGGGCGACCGCATCGGTCTGGTGGGCCGCAACGGAGCGGGCAAGACCACACTCACCAAGTGCCTCGCAGGTGAGGGCATCCCGGCCGGCGGCACCATCAGCCGCTCCGGCGAGGTCGGCTACCTCCCGCAGGACCCCCGCACCGGCGACCTGGACGTGCTCGCCCGCGACCGCATCCTCTCCGCCCGCGGACTCGACACCCTCATCCGCAAGATGCGCGAGAACGAACAGCGCATCGCCAACGGCTCGGGCGGCACCCGCGACAAGGCGATGAAGCAGTACGAGCGCCAGGAGACGGAGTTCCTCACCAAGGGCGGTTACGCCGCCGAGGCCGAGGCCTCCACCATCGCCGCCGCGCTCAGCCTCCCCGACCGCGTGCTCGGCCAGCCCCTCCACACGCTCTCCGGTGGCCAGCGCCGCCGCGTCGAGCTGGCCCGCATCCTCTTCTCGGACGCCGACACCCTGCTCCTCGACGAGCCGACGAACCACCTCGACGCCGACTCCATCGTGTGGCTCAGGGACTACCTCAAGTCCTACCGCGGCGGCTTCATCGTGATCTCCCACGACGTCGACCTGGTCGAGACGGTCGTCAACAAGGTCTTCTACCTGGACGCCAACCGCTCCCAGATCGACGTCTACAACATGGGCTGGAAGCTCTACCAGCAGCAGCGCGAGTCCGACGAGAAGCGCCGCAAGCGCGAGCGTCAGAACGCCGAGAAGAAGGCCGGCCAGCTCCACTCGCAGGCCGACAAGATGCGTGCCAAGGCCACCAAGACCGTCGCCGCGCAGAACATGGCCAAGCGCGCCGACAAGCTCCTCGCGGGCCTCGACGAGGTGCGCAAGAGCGACAAGGTCGCCAAGCTGCGCTTCCCGGATCCCTCGCCCTGCGGCAAGACCCCGCTGATGGCGGAAGGACTCTCGAAGTCGTACGGCTCCCTGGAGATCTTCACGGACGTCGACCTCGCCATCGACAAGGGCTCGCGCGTGGTCATCCTGGGCCTCAACGGCGCGGGCAAGACCACGCTCCTGCGGCTCCTCGGCGGCGCCGAGAAGCCCGACACCGGGCAGGTCATCGAGGGCCACGGCCTCAAGCTCGGCTACTACGCGCAGGAGCACGAAACCCTCGACCCGGAGCGCACGGTCCTGGAGAACATGCGCTCGGCCGCCCCTGACCTCGACCTTGTGGCGGTGCGCAAGACGCTCGGTTCGTTCCTCTTCTCCGGCGACGACGTCGACAAGCCGGCGAGTGTCCTGTCCGGCGGCGAGAAGACCCGTCTGGCGCTTGCGACCCTGGTCGTCTCCTCCGCCAACGTGCTGCTCCTCGACGAGCCCACGAACAACCTCGACCCGGCGAGCCGCGAGGAGATCCTCGGCGCCCTGCGCACCTACAAGGGCGCGGTCGTCCTCGTCACGCACGACGAGGGCGCGGTGGACGCGCTCCAGCCGGAGCGGATCATCCTGCTGCCCGACGGCATCGAGGACCTGTGGGGCCAGGACTACGCGGATCTGGTCGCGCTCGCCTGATCCCGGCGACGGGCCGGGTCGTACCGGCCCGGGTCGTACCGGCCCGGGCCGTGCCGTCGAGGCGTCCACATTGGTTGATCGAATAACTGATCCACAGCGTATGGATCATTCGGCCGATCCGTGATCCTTCATCTGTGTGAGGTCTCCTCGTACCGAAGTGTGGGATACACGGATTTCCCTTGTGGTCTGGGCCTGGAACTCAAATCTCACCCGTCACCGCGCTGACCTGGTACTTCTCTCCGCAACTCATTCAGCCGTACGGAATTCGACACGCGGAATCGTTAATTCCGATCGTGGTGCCGCCTTCCCTGGCGGGAAACATCGTCGTACGGACCTTGCCGAATGGGTGGCCAGGAAGCCCGGGAGGGGTGATCATGAGAAGTCCAGAGCGCACTTCCCACGAGGAGGCACGGGTGGCCGAGACTCTGAAGAAGGGCAGCCGGGTAACCGGCGCCGCGCGCGACAAGCTCGCGGCAGACCTGAAGAAGAAGTACGACGGCGGTGCGAGCATCCGGGCGTTGGCCGAGGAGACCGGCCGTTCGTACGGTTTTGTGCACCGCATGCTCAGCGAGTCCGGAGTCACGCTGCGGGGACGCGGCGGGGCGACGCGAGGCAAGAAGGCCGCAGCCGGCTGACGGCTGCGGGCGGTTCACCGGCTTCGACGGTGGCCACCCGGTCGATCGGCTGATCGGTCGGGTGGTTACTGTGCAGTCACTTACGGACGCGCGTGCGCGCCCTGACCGACCGCACACCACCATCGGAGGCCCCTATGGTTTCGCCCGGCAGTGAACTCGGCGGATCCGCACCGGTAATCGACAAGGACGGCGTACGCCTGACTGTCGACGAGGCCGTCGCCACGGTGACGCTGGCCAACCCGGCCAAGCGCAACGCCCAATCTCCCGCGCTGTGGAGGGCGTTGGCCGAGGCAGGCCGGATGTTGCCGGGCAGTGTCCGTGTCGTCGTGCTCCGCGGTGAGGGCAAGTCCTTCTCCGCGGGCCTCGACCGGCAGGCGTTCACGCCCGAGGGCTTCGACGGTGAGCCCTCATTCATCGATTTGGCGCGCGGCGACGACGACGTCCTCGACGCGACGATCGCGGAGTACCAGGAGGCGTTCACCTGGTGGCGGCGCAGTGACATCGTGTCCATCGCTGCCGTCCAGGGGCATGCCATAGGTGCGGGCTTCCAGCTCGCGCTCGCCTGTGACCTGCGGATCGCCGCGGACGACGTGCAGTTCGCCATGCGCGAGACCAGCCTGGGCCTGGTGCCCGACCTCACCGGCACGCACCCCCTCGTGGGACTTGTCGGCTACGCCCGCGCGCTCGAGATCTGCGCCACCGGGCGGTTCGTCCACGCGCCCGAGGCCGAGCGCGTCGGCCTGGCCAACCTCGTCGTGCCCGCGGACCAGCTCGACGCGTCCGTGAGCGACCTGGCGGCCGCACTCCTCACCGCTCCGCGCGACGCGGTCATCGAGACCAAGGCCCTCCTGCAGGGCGTGGCCGGCCGTACGTACGAGGAGCAGCGCACCGCCGAACGTGCCGCACAGGGGCGCCGCCTGCGGGACCTGGCAGGGCTCGGCGACTGACACCTCGCCTCTGCACCCTCTGTACCCTCTGCACCTCTTCACTCCACCGCGGTGACCAGAACGGCCACCGAAGGGTGGTCCGTCAACGCCTTGCCGACCGCCGTGCGGACCGCGAGCGCCACGTCCAGGGCGCGGTGTTCGTGGTCCGTCGCCACCTCCACGCGCGCGTGGCGGCGCGGCAGGGCGGTGTCCGCCGTCGGCAACTCGTCGATGTGCACGGCACGGCCGAAGCCGCCGAGGGCGCCGGTCAGCCGCCGCACGCCCGGCACGTCGAGGGCGGCGCTCGCCGCACGGGCCTCGTCCCCGCTGCCGGGGGCCGCCTGCTCACCGTCCGGCGGCGCCGGGGAGTCCAGCGGTACGTCGACGGGGGCCTCGGGGACCTGCCCCTCGTCGAGCAGCGTCGTCACGCTGAGATCCACCTCATCGACCACCAGGCCGAGCCGCTCATCGGCTGCCGCGAACAGCGCGGCCCGGAGCCGGCCCGCCGCCGCGGGAAGCGGCTCGGTCGGCTCGGCGGCGAACTCCGCCGTGATCCGCAGCGGGCCCGGCGGCAGCGCGCTCGGCGGTGACGGCACGGAGGGGACGTCCGCCTTCGACGGATCGGCGAGCGCCACCCGCAGGTCACCGAGCCGTACACCGCTCACCCGATCCGCCGCATGGCGCAGTACCCCGTCCGCGCACGCCTCGGTCAGCCAGGAGCCGTCACCCGGGCCGCCCAGGGGCAGAACCCGCCCAAAGCCGAGCTGCCGCCGTACCGCCTCGGTCCATCCGTCACCGGTCATTGCCCCAGCCTGCCGCATCCCTGGCGCGCGAGGACGTAAGCGCACTTAGTGTGGGCGAAGGAGCAGATCCCCTTTCGAAAGGGACAGACGGCAATGACCGACACCGGACAGCGGAACCGGCCTCAGGAGACCCTCGCGAAGGAGTCCGACGAGGCGGCGGGGAAGAGCGGCTCGACCAGGAAGGGCGGCGGCGACCCCGCCACCCGGGGGCGCACCACCATCGCGGACGGCGTGGTCGAGAAGATCGCCGGGCTCGCGGCCCGCGATGTCCTCGGCGTGCACGCGATGGGCGGCGGACTCGCCAGGACTTTCGGGGCCGTACGCGACCGTGTGCCGGGCGGTTCGAGCTCCAAGTCCGTCTCGCGCGGCGTGAAGGCCGAGGTCGGCGAGGTACAGACGGCACTCGACCTGGAGATCGTCGTCGAGTACGGCGTCTCGATCGCGGACGTCGCGCGCGCCGTACGGGAGAACGTCATCGCGGCGGTCGAGCGCATGACCGGGCTCGAGGTCGTCGAGGTCAACATCGCGGTGAGCGATGTGAAGCTCCCGGACGAGGAAGACGATGAGCCGCAAGGCCGCCTTCAGTAACGCTGTCGCCGGGAGCCCGAACTCTAGGAGCGCACGATGAGCATGGCCGTTATCGGCATGGTGGCCGGAATGGCACTCGGCTTCGCCGGGTACTTCGGCGGGTTCGGGGCGTTTCTCCTGGTGGCCGCCTTGGGCGCCATAGGGTTTGTCGCGGGCCGGTTCCTCGAGGGGGACCTGGAGCTCGGCGACTTCTTCCGTACCCGTGGCGACGACCGGCGGCGGTGAGCCGTGGCGGCACAGGTCGCGCCCGGGGAGCGAGGTGCGACCAGGATCGCCGACCGGGTCGTCGCGAAGATCGCGGCACAAGCGGCACGTGAGGCGCTGACGGCGGTGCCCGCGGACGGCTCGCCGCCGCACGCGACCGTCACTGTGCGCCATGACGTGGCCCGTGTCCGCGTCAGCGTCGAGCTCGACTACCCCTCGGACATCGGCGGGCAGTGCGGCGCGGTGCGTCGCCAAGTCGCCCAGCGGGTAGAGGCGTTGGCGGGAATGGAAGTGCCCGAGGTCGCGGTCCAGGTCGAGCGGCTGCACTCGGCACACGTGCATGCCGCGGCGCAGGGGAGGACACGATGAGCGAGGCTCAGGGGCCTCAGGGTGCGGGTGGCGGCGGTACGCAGCCGCTGCCCGTCATCGAACGGGCCGACGGTGAACTCGACCAGTCGGCGTCCGCGGCGTCCTACGACCCGCGGCCCACGCTGGCCGATGACACCAGGGCGAGCCGCTTCTGGTCACCGCGGCGCGTGCCCGCCGCCGTCCTCGCGCTGCTCGTCCTCGGCGGCGCCGGACTTGTGCTGTACGACATCGCCGCGGTGCGGGCCGGGCACTCCGCCATGAGCTGGCGGCGCGACCTCGCCCGCGAACTGGCCGAGCGGCCCCTGAAGGACACGGCCGTCCTCGTCGGCGCCGGGGTGGCCGCGGCCGCCGGGGTGTGGCTGATCGTGCTCGCCGCCACGCCCGGGCTCCGGGCGGTCCTCGCGATGCGGCGCGGCGACCCGGACGTACGGGCGGGGCTGCACCGGGGCGCCGCCGCGATGGTGCTGCGGGACCGGGCGATGGACGTGTCCGGCGTGCAGTCGGTGCGGGTCCGTATGAAGCGCTCCAAGGTGGATGTCCGCGCGGTCTCGCACTTCCGTGAACTCGACGACGTACGAACCGACTTGGACGCCACGCTGGCCGACGGCATCAGGGACCTGGGCCTCGGCCGCAGTCCCGCGCTCTCGGTGCGGGTGGCACGGCCTGGCAGGAAGGGCTGAGCCGCGATGCTGAAGACGGTCAACCGTGTGGTGATCGGCCTGATCGGCCTGGTGCTCGTGCTCGGCGGCGGCTCGGTGCTCGCCGTCGGCCTCGGAGTTTCGCCGCCGTCGTGGTGGGTCCACGACGGAAAGCGTGACGTCCTGCTGAGCGACGCGGACCGGGCGCGGTGGCGCGACGAGGGCTGGTTCTGGCCCGCGGTCATCGCCGTACTCGCGGTGTGCGTGCTGCTCGCCCTGTGGTGGCTCGTGGCGCAGTTGCGGCGGCGGAGACTGGCCGAGGTGCTTGTGGAGACCGGGGACGGAGAGGGGGCGCTGCTGCGGGGGCGGGCCCTGGAGAACGTGCTCGTGGGGGAGGCGGAGTCGCTGGAGGGTGTGCAGCGGGCCGCGGTCGCCCTGACGGGCCGCCGTAACGCGCCCCACGCGCGGGTGGCCCTGCTCCTGGAGCCCCATGCGACGCCCGGCGAAGCGCTGCACCGGCTCTCCGCGGAGGCGTTGGCGCATGCGAGGGATTCGGCGGGGCTCGACCGGCTGCCCGCGGTGGTGCAGTTGCGGGGTGTGAAGCACCGGGCCGAGCGGGTGAGTTGAGGTCTGCCAACGACGTCGGGCGGGGGGGGGAAACCCCCCCCCCCCCCCCCCCACCGACAAAACAAAACACCCCCCCGGAAAACCAG
>NZ_JBHTSF010000199.1:0-14861 GCF_042795295.1 Streptomyces sp. NPDC056486 | reverse complement strand
TCTGGGGGGGCCCCCCCCCCCACACCGCCCGCCACCCCTCCGTTTTTTCCCCCATCCCCCCCGGCCGACGAGCCCGGGGCCGGCCCGCACCCCCGGGAAGGGTGACCGGCAGCGCACGATCACGTTCCGGGAGCTGCCGCAGTGCCGTACGGACCGACCCCAGAGACCTCCACCTCGACCGCTTCGGCGCCCACCGCCGCACCCTGGATCGCCCAACCGTCCCGCCACCCCCGCAGCACACCGAACCGCGCCCTGGGCCGCCTGCGGCACGCGTCACCCGCACTCCTCGCGTACGCCGCCGTACGCCTCTTCGGTGCCCTGGTCTTCGCCCTCTGGGCGCGCAGGGACCACCGGGACGTCTGGCATCTCCTGGCGGAGTCGTGGGACTGCGACTGGTACCTGAAGATCGCCGACACCGGCTACACGCACACCCTGGGCACTCAGATCGACGCGAACAACCTCGCGTTCTTCCCGCTGCACCCCCTGCTCATCAGGGCGGGCAGCGTGCTCGTCCCGGAGCCGCGCGGGGCCGTTGGGCTCGCGATCGCCGTCGTCTGCTCGTTCCTCGCGGCGTGGGGGATCTTCGCGGTGGGCGACCGCCTGTACGGCCGCAGGGTCGGCGTCCTGCTCGCCGCCCTCTGGGGCTCGCTCCCCGTCGCGCTCGTGCAGTGGATGGGCTACACGGAGTCGCTCTTCACGGCGCTCACCGCGTGGGCGCTGTACTCCGTGCTCACCGGGCGCTGGATCTGGGCGGGCACGCTTGCCGCGCTCGCGGGACTGACCCGCCCCACTGGGGTCGCGCTCGCGGCCGCGGTCTCCCTGACGGCGCTGCTCACGCTGTGGCGCCAGGGAGACCGCAGCCGCCGGGGCAAGGACCGCCGTATCGCGGTACGAACTCTCCTGGGCGCCCTGCTCGCCCCGCTCGGCTGGCTCTCGTACGTCGCCTGGGTGGGGTTCCGGCTCGGGCGCTGGGACGGCTACTTCGCCGTACAGACGCTGTGGCGCAACGAGTGGGACGGCGGGGTCGGAACCCTGCGGACCGTGCGGGACCTCCTGGCGGTCGAGCGTCCGCAGCTGTTCCTGATGATGGTGACGGCGACGCTGCTCGCGTCCGCGGCGCTGTTCGTCCTGTCGGTGGGTGACCGTCAGCCGCTGCCGCTGCTGCTCTTCACGGGCCTGCTGCTCCTGATCGTGCTCGGCAGCAAGGGCGTCTACTTCCCCCGGGCCCGCTTCCTGCTCCCCGCCTTCCCCCTGCTGCTGCCGCTCGCGGCGGCGCTGGCACGCGCGCGCGTGCATGTCGCCGTCACGGTGATGGTGGCCGCTGCGGTGACGTCGGCGGCGTTCGGGGGCCACATGCTGCTGGGGTGGCACGGCCCGCCGTGAGCACGTGGGCCCTCCTGGCCGATGTAGCCGACGTCTCTCCTAGCCGATGGCGAACAGCACCGCGAGCAGCACCGCCCCGACCACGGCGGGGGCAATGACCTCGTAGCCCCAGCGCACCGAGGGCTCGCCCTGCGCGGACTCCGCGCCGACGCGCTGCTCGGAGAGTTCGCGCAGGTCGTCCATGATCTGGTCGCCGGGCGCGCGGAGGGAGTGCGCCTCGGCGGGCCGCCGCGCGTTCACGACGCTCGGATCACCGGCGGCCGCCCCCTGCGACTTCCTCCGGGAGGCCTTCTTGCGGCCGCGCAGGGAGACCGGGATGGCCCAGATCTGGTACTTGGTGCCGGACTGGGTGAAGACCTCGTTCGAGTACCCGGAGCGGAGACCCGAGACGGACGCCCACGGCAGCGTGATGGTCCTGAAGGGGTTCCGGATGCGGAGCCGGTCGTCGTTGGCGTACACGGCGGGGCGCACGGTGAAGGCGACGACGAGCGGCACCGCGAGGAGCAGCCCGGCGAGCGCGAGCCACGGGGTGCGGCCCTCGCCCCGGAACATCGCGTCGATGCCGAGCCAGCCGCCGAGGGCGAGCAGCAGGACGCCTCCGGCGATACCGCCGGACGACCGGAAGGTCCGGTCCTTGTACTCGGGCTCCGCCACGGGGGGCTGGGGGTCGGTCATACCCCTGATTCTGCCTGAGGCCCGGCGCGGGAGGCCTGCGGGTCCCTCGCCGGGCGCCCGCGGGCCCCTAGCCGGACGCCCGCGGGTCCCGCCACGCCTCCCCGCCTCCGTTCCGACCCGCCCCCTGTACAGCCGCTACGCGCGTAGATATGCTCCCCTCGTGACCATGCCCACTGCACCCGCAACTGCACACGCACACGCGCTGAGCGACGCCACAGCGTCGGACCGGACGCTGCGCCGTTTCCTCCACGGGCTGCCCGGCGTCGACACGGTCGGCCTCGAGGCGCGCGCCGCGGCACTCGGCACCCGTTCGATCAAGAGCACGGCGAAGGCGTACGCCATCGACCTCGCCATCTCGATGATCGACCTGACGACGCTCGAGGGCGCCGACACCCCGGGCAAGGTCCGGGCGCTCGGCGCGAAGGCCGTGCACCCGGATCCGACCGACCGCGGCACCCCGATGACCGCCGCGGTCTGCGTCTATCCGGACATGGTGGCCACCGCCAAGGAGACCGTCGGCGACAGCGGCGTCAAGGTCGCCTCCGTCGCGACCGCCTTCCCCGCGGGCCGCGCCGCCATCGACGTGAAGCTCGGCGACGTCCGCGAGGCCGTCACGGCGGGTGCCGACGAGATCGACATGGTCATCGACCGCGGCGCCTTCCTCGCGGGTGACTACATGACGGTGTTCGAGCAGATCCGCGCCGTGAAGGAAGCCTCCGGCGAGGCCAGGCTCAAGGTCATCTTCGAGACCGGCGAGCTGTCCACGTACGACAACATCCGCCGTGCGTCCTGGATCGGCATGCTCGCGGGTGCGGACTTCATCAAGACCTCGACCGGCAAGGTCGGCGTCAACGCGACCCCCGCGAACACCCTCCTGATGCTGGAAGCCGTGCGCGACTTCCGCGAGCAGACCGGGGTACAGATCGGCGTGAAGCCCGCGGGCGGCATCCGTACCTCCAAGGACGCGATCAAGTTCCTCGTCCTGGTGAACGAGACGGCGGGCGCGGACTGGCTGGACAACCACTGGTTCCGCTTCGGCGCCTCATCGCTCCTCAACGACCTGCTGATGCAGCGCCAGAAGCTGGCCACGGGCCGCTACTCCGGCCCCGACTACGTGACGGTGGACTGACCCATGACTTCCACACCTTCGGCTTCCGCCGCTTTTGAGTACGCGCCCGCACCGGAGTCCCGCTCCGTCGTCGACATCGCGCCGTCGTACGGCCTGTTCATCGACGGCGAGTTCGTGGAGGCGGCGGACGGCAAGGTCTTCAAGACCGTCTCGCCCTCCACCGAAGAGGTCCTCTCCGAGGTCGCACAGGCCTCCTCCGAGGATGTCGACCGCGCGGTGAAAGCAGCCCGCAAGGCTTTCGAGAAGTGGTCGGTCCTTCCGGGCGCCGAGCGCGCCAAGTACCTCTTCCGTATCGCCCGGATCATCCAGGAGCGCAGCCGCGAACTGGCCGTCCTGGAGACCCTCGACAACGGAAAGCCCATCAAGGAGACGCGCGACGCCGACCTCCCCCTGGTCGCCGCGCACTTCTTCTACTACGCGGGCTGGGCCGACAAGCTCGACCACGCGGGGTACGGCGCGGACCCGAGGCCGCTGGGCGTCGCGGGCCAGGTCATCCCCTGGAACTTCCCGCTCCTGATGCTGGCCTGGAAGATCGCCCCGGCCCTCGCGACGGGCAACACCGTTGTCCTGAAGCCCGCGGAGACCACTCCCCTGAGTGCCCTGTTCTTCGCGGACATCTGCCGCCAGGCGGGCCTGCCCAAGGGCGTCGTCAACATCCTTCCCGGGTACGGGGACGCGGGCGCGGCCCTGACCGCCCACCCGGACGTGAACAAGGTCGCCTTCACCGGCTCGACCGCCGTCGGCAAGGCCATCGCGCGCCAGGTCGCGGGCACGGACAAGAAGGTCACGCTCGAACTGGGCGGCAAGGGCGCGAACATCGTCTTCGACGACGCCCCCATCGACCAGGCCGTCGAGGGCATCGTCACCGGCATCTTCTTCAACCAGGGCCAGGTCTGCTGCGCGGGCTCGCGTCTGCTCGTACAGGAGTCGGTCCAGGACGAGGTCCTCGACGCCCTGAAGCGGCGCCTGTCGACCCTGCGTCTTGGCGACCCGCTCGACAAGAACACGGACATCGGCGCGATCAACTCCGCCGAGCAGCTCGCCCGTATCACCGCCCTCACCGAGACGGGCGAGGCGGAGGGCGCCGAGCGCTGGTCCGCCCCGTGCGAACTGCCCTCGTCCGGCTACTGGTTCGCGCCGACGCTCTTCACGAACGTCACCCAGGCGCACACCGTGGCCCGCGACGAGATCTTCGGCCCGGTGCTCTCGGTCCTCACCTTCCGCACGCCGGAAGAGGCCGTCGCCAAGGCCAACAACACCCAGTACGGACTCTCCGCCGGCATCTGGACGGAGAAGGGCTCCCGCATCCTCGCGGTCGCCGATCGCCTGCGCGCGGGCGTCATCTGGGCCAACACGTTCAACAAGTTCGACCCGACCTCGCCCTTCGGCGGCTACAAGGAATCGGGTTACGGCCGCGAGGGCGGTCGCCACGGCCTGGAGGCTTACCTCGATGTCTGAGCAGCGTTTGAGTGTCTTCAAGACCTACAAGCTGTACGTCGGGGGCAAGTTCCCCCGCAGCGAGAGCGGCCGGGTGTACGAGGTGTCGGACTCGAAGAGCAAGTGGCTGGCCAACGCCCCGCTGTCGTCCCGCAAGGACGCGCGTGACGCCGTCGTGGCCGCGCGCAAGGCACAGGGCGCCTGGGCGGGCAAGACGGCCTACCTGCGCGGCCAGATCCTCTACCGCGTCGCGGAGATGCTGGAGGGCCGCAAGGACCAGTTCGTCCGTGAGGTCGCCGAGGCGGAGGGTCTGTCCAAGTCCAAGGCCGCCGCGGTCGTGGACGCGGCGATCGACCGCTGGGTCTGGTACGCGGGCTGGACCGACAAGATCGCCCAGATCGTGGGCGGCGGAAACCCGGTCGCGGGCCCGTTCTTCAACCTCTCGTCGCCTGAGCCGACGGGCGTGGTGACGGTCGTCGCCCCGCAGAAGTCGTCGTTCCTGGGTCTGGTGTCCGTCATCGCCCCGGTGATCGCGACGGGCAACACGGCCGTGGTGATCGCCAGCGAGAACTCCCCGCTCCCGGCGCTCTCCCTGGGCGAGGTGCTCGCCACCTCCGACCTGCCCGGCGGCGTCGTGAACATCCTCTCGGGCCGTACGGCGGAGATCACTCCGTCCCTCGCCGCCCACCAGGACGTGAACGCGATCGACCTCGCGGGCGTCGAGGACGACGTACTGGCGAAGGAGCTGGAGATCGCGGCCGCGGACAATCTCAAGCGCGTCGTCCGTCCACAGCCTGTGGACTGGTCGGCGGATCCCGGCACCCACCGCCTGACGGCCTTCCTTGAGACCAAGACGGTCTGGCACCCCACGGGCTCCCTTGGCGCGTCCGGCTCCTCGTACTGAGCCACTCGAGCCACTCGAACCACTCCCCGCACGACGAAGCCCCGGCCCTCCTCCGTCCAGGAGGTCCGGGGCTTCGCCCTTTCAGCGCGCGTCAGATGCCGAGCCGCGCCGCGATCCCGTCCAGGACGCAGTCCAGGCCCGTCTCGAACGCCCAGGTGGCGTCGTCCTTGCGCTGCGACCGCAGACCGTAGCGCCGGTACGTGGGGTAGCGGTCGGTCTCCATGAGGTACGTCATCTGCGGCGCGAGGCCCATCCGGGTCTCGGCGCCCGACGACCAGCCCTCGGCCTGCGTCCACTCGAGGAGGGCCACCTCGGACGAGGCCGCGCCGTGGGCGTACGCGCTGACCGTACGGAAGGCCGTCATCATCGTGTCCTCGTCGAGCCCGAGGCCGTCGAGCGCCGCCAACTGCCGCTCGGCGATGGCCATCCGGCCCGGCGTGAGCACGAACAGGGCCGTGGGCAGCTGACCCACCCACGGGTGGCGCAGCATCATCTCCCGGGTCAGCAGGGCGAAGGCCCGCAGCACCTCACGCCACTCGGTCAGCTCCTCGGGGATCCGGTGCTCGGCCGCCACCCGCTCGGCCATCAGCGCCCACAGGTCGTCCTTGCCCGAGACATGCCGGTACGCCGCCATGGGTGCGACCCCCAGCTCGGTGGCGAGCCGTCGCATGGTGACGGCGGCGAAGCCCTCCGCGTCGGCGACCTGCACCGCCACGGCACCGATCCGCTCCAGGGACAGTGACGCCCGCGGCGCGGCGGCCGGTTGCTCAAGACGCTCCCAGAGCGACTTGTCCGGCGCCGCCTTGCCGTCCTTCTTCTGGCCAGCCACAGCCGGGCACCTCTCTCGGATCGTCGCTCGGATCGTCGGAACGTGAGCGTACAGCGTATCCCTCAGTAGACGCTGTACACACAGTGCGTGTACGTTGTACGCAGCTCGATACGCCGTACACATTCACGCGTTCCAGGGGGATCTTCATGTCCAGCACCAGCCGAACCAGCCGCCGTCCTCTCCGCGTGGCCGTCATCGTCGCCAGCACCCGCGAGGGCCGGTTCGCACCGGTCGTCACCCGGTGGCTGACCGCGCATCTCGACCAGCGCGACGACATGACCACCGATGTCGTCGACCTCGCCGAGACCCCACTGCCCACCGTCTTCCCCGCCTTCGGACAGCCGCCCGCACCCGGCACCGAGGAGGCACTCGCCCTGGTCTCGCCGCGCCTCGCGGCGGCCGACGCGTTCCTCTTCGTCACGCCGGAGTACAACCACAGCTTCCCGGCGTCCCTGAAGAACGCCGTCGACTGGCACAACACGGAGTGGCATGGGAAGCCGATCGGCTTCGTCTCCTACGGCGGCATCTCCGGCGGCCTGCGCGCGGTGGAACAACTGCGCCTCGTCATGGCCGAGTTGAACGCCACGACCATCCGCAACACGGTCAGCTTCCACAACGCCTTCGGCCGGTTCGACCAGGACGGCGCCGTCGACGACCCCGCGGTCGACACGGCGGCCAAGGCGCTGCTCGACCAACTGGCCTGGTGGGCGCACGCCCTGCGCGACGCCAAGTCCCGTACTCCGTACGCCGCCTGACGCGACGCCACAACCCACCAGGGGGAGCCATGACCCAGACCACAGAAGCGACGAACACGCCGGGCCCAGCGGACACCGGACCACCACACCCCGACGAGAGCGGACCGTCGAAGCTCGTCCTCTTCGGGCTGCTGCTCGGCCTGATGCTCGGACTGCTCGACGGCACGATCGTGGGCACCGCCCTGCCCACGATCGTCGGTGACCTCGGCGGCCTCGACCACCTCTCCTGGGTGGTGACGGCCTATCTGCTCACCGCCTCGGTCTCCACGCCCATCTGGGGAAAGCTCGGCGATCTGTACGGACGCAAGGGCAGTTTCATCTGGTCCATCGCGGTGTTCCTCGCGGGCTCGGTCCTCTCCGGGCTCGCTCAGGACATGGGGCAGCTCATCGCCTTCCGCGCCGTGCAGGGCCTCGGCGCGGGCGGCCTGATGGTCGGCGCCATCTCGATCATCGGCGTCATGCTGCCGCCGTCACAGGCGGGCCGCTCACAGTCGATGGTCGGCGCGATGATGCCCGTGGCGCTGGTCGGCGGGCCGCTGCTCGGCGGCTTCCTCACCGACCAGCTGGACTGGCGCTGGGTCTTCTACGTCAACGTGCCCATCGGCGGGCTCGCCCTGCTCATCATCGGCCTGCGCCTTCACCTGCGCACCGAGCGCGTCACGGCCCGCATCGACATCGCGGGCGCCGCCCTGCTCTCCACGGGCATCCTCGCCCTGACGCTGCTCGGCAGTTGGGGCGGCACGACGTACGGATGGACGTCGCCACAGATCATCGGTCTCGGCGTGATCGGCGCCGGATCCCTGGTCTGGTTCACGCGGGTCGAGCGACGGGCCGCCGAACCGATCATCCCGCCCCGGCTCTTCGCCGACCGCAACTTCACGCTCGCCCAGGTCCTCACCTTCCTGGTGGGCGCGGCGATGTTCGCGGCGTCCGCCTATCTGCCGCAGTACATGCAGTTCGCACGCGGCGCATCGTCGACGGCGAGCGGCATGCTGCTGCTCCCGCTGATGGCGGGCATGTTCGGGGCGCAGCTCCTGCTCGGCCGGATCACGTCCAACGGCGGCGGCTACCGCGCGTACACCGTCATCGGCGGGGCGGCGATCTCCGTCGGCGGCCTCGCGCTCCTCGCGGTCGGCGCGGACACCCCCACCGCCGTGACATCCGCGCTGACGTTCGTGCTCGGCGCGGGCATGGGCTTCCTGATGCAAAGCACCCTGCTCATCACCATCAACAGCGCGGAGCCGCGCGACATGGGCGCCGCCACCGGCACCACCACTCTCCTGCGCACGATCGGCGGCTCACTGGGCATCGCCGTCATGGGCGCCGTCTACGCGAGCCGCCTCACGTCGGGCGGCATGCCGGAGGGCGGCACCTCGTGGACGCCCGAGGCGGTCCATGAGATGCCGGACGAGGTACGGGAAGCGGTGCGCGCGGCGGTCACCAGCGGCATGCACGGCGTGATCCTCGGCGCCGCGCTGCTCGGCGCGCTGGCGTTCGCGGTGGCGTGGCTGGTGCGGGAAGTCCCCCTGCGGAAGGACTGACAGGGGTGACTCCGCGTCAGGGACTAGCCGGGCAGCAGCTCCGTGGCCTGACCCACGAGGGGCAGCTCGCCCAGCGACGCGCCCTTCGTCAGCGGGGCCGTCAACGGCGCCGTCGAGACCGGCTTGAAGTCCGCGATCTTGGTGCCCACCGCGTTGTCCAGCGGATCGGACCCGGTGCCCGCGAGCGGGTTGAGCTTCAGATCCTTGATGGGCGCGAGTCCACCCGCGGTGACCTCCTGCATCGCCCGGAGCACGCCCTCACCGGCCGCCGGCAGATTGTCGGATGCCTGGCTGTCGGATGCCTGGGGTGTGGGCGCGGGAGCGGCGTTCGCCGTCGCCGCGCCGCCGATGCCGAGCGCCGTGCCCGCGATGCTGACCGTCAGACCTGCGCGCAGCAGGGCGCGGGAGAGGTGCTTGGAGGCTGTTGCGTGCCGTGCCATGGGTACCGCCCATATCCTTTTGAGTAATCAGATGCCCACGTAGCGTAGTTGAGGTGTGTTGCGGGCACCAAAGCCCTACCCGTCGGGTCGCCTGGGCGGCTCAATGCCGCACACTGGTCTCTCGTGAGTTCCCATCTCCCGATACCCACCCGAGTCGTGCTGCTCGCCGGCCCCTCCGGTTCAGGCAAGTCGTCGTTCGCCGACCGCTCCGGACTTCCCGTCCTGTGCCTCGACGACTTCTACAAGGAGGGTGACGACCCGACGCTGCCGCAGGTCCCCGGCAGCACGGACATCGACTGGGACTCTCCCGCGTCCTGGGACGCGGACGTCGCCCTCGCCGCCATAGAGCAGCTGTGCCGTACGGGACGTACGCGCGTTCCCCTCTACGACATCTCCACCAGTTCGCGTACGGGCGAGTCCGCGATGGACATCGAGCGCACACCCCTGTTCATCGCGGAGGGAATCTTCGCGGCGGACATCGTGGAGCGGTGCCGGGAGATGGGCGTGCTCGCCGACGCGATCTGTCTCCGTGGCCGGCCGTCCACGACCTTCCGGCGGCGGCTTCTGCGGGATCTGCGCGAGGGACGCAAGTCCGTGGCGTTCCTGCTGCGGCGCGGATGGCGGCTGATGCGCGCCGAGCGCGCCATCGTCGCCCGGCAGACCGCGCTGGGTGCTCATCCCTGCGGGAAGGACGAGGCATTGGGGCGGCTTGCCGCTGCCGCGGCCGGACGGTGCGCCAAGGCGCGCGGGGCGGTTCTTTAGCAGCTCAAGGCTCGCGGGGCCGTTCTGCGAAAAGCAGAAGGACCGGAAAGACCCCCCGGCCTTCCGGTCCCGCCACTTGTTACCCCCGTGATCCCCGTTTTCCCCCGTGGACCCCGTTCCCCCCTGCCATCGCCGCCTCCCCCCGGGAGCGGCGACCCCCGTGATCCCTAGGCGACCAACTCGCCGAAGGACTCTTCCTGGTCACGGCCGAAGCTGAGGACCTCGTCCTCGCGCATCCGGCGCAGGGAGCGCCAGATGCTGGACTTCACCGTGCCCACACTGATGTCGAGGATGTCCGCGATCTCGGGGTCCGTGCGGCCCTCGTAGTAGCGCAGGACCAGCATCGTCCGCTGCAGTTCGGGGAGGCGGGTCAGGGCCTGCCAGAGAACCGCGCGGAGTTCGGTGCCACGCATCGCGTCCGTGTCGCCCGCCGTCTCCGGCAGCTCCTCGGTCGGGTATTCGTTGAGCTTGCGGCGCCGCCAGGCACTGATGTGCAGGTTGGTCATGGTGCGGCGGAGGTATCCGCCGACCGCGGCCTTGTCGCTGATCCTGTCCCAGGCCCGGTACGTCGAGAAGAGGGCGCTCTGGAGCAGGTCCTCGGCCTCGAAACGGTCACCGGTCAGGTGATAGGCGGTTGCGTACAGGGAGGCACGACGCTGCTGGACGTAGGCGGTGAACTCCGCCTCCGACGCTGATGTGCGTTCCCCCGTGTCCTCCCTGTACGCGGCTCCCCCGTGAGCCCCCCCATCGGTTCCACCGTTGTCACCGTGGGTTTCCCCCCGGTACGCGTCAACCACCGTCATGTACGCGGTGTGCTGACGCCCGGTGCCGCGAGCGCACCCCCGCCCGCTCACGGCACCGGACTTCTCGTGCCTCTCGGCGGTCCGGATCACGTCGTGGAGTCGCGTGATTACTGCGCTTGAGCTGGTGCTGTGCAGCGTGTTCATCTCGCGCCCCCCGTCGGTGGTGTCCGGCTTTTCCGTCTGACCAAAACTCTGCCCGACCCACTTCATGGCCGTGTCCGTCGACTGTCACAGGCCTGCAACAGCGGTTCCATGTGTGAGGGAGAAGTGTGGGATGGGGTACCGACCAGCCCTTTGAGGACCTGGGGGAGGACCAAGAGTCGAACTGTGACCGTGCCATGGGACAGAATGACGTCTGTGCCTTCCCTGTTGCTGATCGAGGACGACGACGCCATCCGAACGGCCCTTGAGCTTTCGCTCACCCGTCAAGGGCATCGGGTGGCTACTGCTGCCACCGGCGAGGACGGCCTGAAGCTGCTCAGTGAGCAGCGGCCGGACCTGATCGTGCTGGATGTGATGCTGCCGGGCATCGACGGGTTCGAGGTGTGCCGTCGCATCCGGCGCACCGACCAATTGCCGATCATCCTGCTGACCGCGCGCAGCGATGACATCGACGTGGTCGTCGGCCTGGAGTCCGGTGCCGACGACTATGTGGTGAAACCTGTGCAGGGGCGGGTGCTCGACGCCCGTATCCGTGCGGTTCTGCGGCGCGGTGAGCGCGAGGCCAATGACGCGGCGGCGTTCGGTTCGCTCGTCATCGACCGCGCCGCGATGACCGTCACGAAGAACGGCGAGGATCTGCAGCTCACACCGACCGAGCTGCGGCTGCTTCTCGAGCTGAGCCGCAGGCCCGGACAGGCCCTTTCGCGACAGCAGTTGCTGCGTCTGGTGTGGGAGCACGACTACCTCGGCGACTCCCGGCTCGTCGACGCGTGTGTGCAGCGCCTGCGCGCGAAGGTGGAGGACGTGCCGTCCTCGCCGACGCTGATCCGTACGGTGCGTGGAGTCGGCTACCGGCTGGACACGCCTCAGTGACCAAACCGCAGGACAGGCTCCGCGGTTGGGCCGCGGCGCGCAAGGCGATAATGGCGGGGCTCCGTTTCACGAGTCTGCGGCTCCGGCTCGTCGTGGTGTTCGGGCTTGTGGCGCTCACCGCCGCCGTGACGGCTTCCGGAATCGCGTACTGGCTGAACCGCGAGGCGGTCCTGACCCGCGCGCAGGACGCGGCCCTGAAGGACTTCCAGCAGGAGATGCAGACCCGCGCCGGCGCGCTGCCGCCCAACCCGACCCAGGACGAGCTGCAGCAGGCCGCCGGGACGATGGCCAACAGCAGCCAGCGCTACAGCGTGCTCCTGATCGGGCAGAACTCCGACGGCGACACGATCGTCGGCTACTCCGACCTGGACGCCTTCACGCTGGCCGACGTGCCCAAGTCGCTGCGCAAGACGGTGAACAAGGAGCAGCCGCTCACCTCCAGCAACAAGAGCCCGTACCACCTGTACTGGCAGCGGACCGTCGACAACGGCACCCCGTACCTCGTGGGCGGTGCCAAGGTGATCGGCGGCGGGCCGACCGGTTACATGCTCAAGTCCCTCGAGCCTGAGGCGAAGGACCTGAGCTCGCTCGGCTGGTCGCTCGCGATCGCCACCGGGCTCGCGCTCATCGGTTCCGCGCTGCTCGCGCAGGCCGCCGCGACCACCGTGCTCAAACCGGTGCACCGGCTCGGCGTCGCCGCGCGGCGGCTCGGCGAGGGCAAGCTGGACACGCGCCTTCGGGTGTCGGGCACGGACGAACTGGCCGATCTGTCACGGACGTTCAACCGGACCGCGGAGAGCCTGGAGAAGAAGGTCGACGACATGAGCGCCCGTGACGAGGCGTCGCGGCGCTTCGTCGCCGACATGTCGCACGAGCTGCGTACGCCGCTGACCGCGATCACCGCGGTGACGGAGGTGCTCGAGGAGGAGCTCGACGCGGAGACCGGCAGCGTCGACCCGATGATCGAGCCCGCCGTCCGTCTGGTGGTCAGCGAGACCCGCCGTCTCAACGACCTGGTGGAGAACCTGATGGAGGTCACCCGCTTCGACGCGGGCACGGCCCGGCTCGTCCTGGACTACGTGGACATCGCCGACCAGATCACGGCCTGTATCGACGCCCGTGCCTGGCTCGACGCGGTCGAGCTCGACGCGGAGCGCGGCATCATGGTGCGGCTCGACCCGCGCCGCCTCGACGTCATCCTGGCGAACCTGATCGGCAACGCCCTCAAGCACGGGGGCTCCCCGGTGAAGGTCTCGGTGCGGCTCGCGGGCGAGAAGCTCGTCATCGCGGTACGTGACGGAGGCCCCGGCATCCCCGAGGGCGTACTGCCGCACGTCTTCGACCGGTTCTACAAGGCGAGCGCGTCCCGGCCGCGTTCGGAGGGCAGCGGTCTGGGCCTCTCCATCGCGCTGGAGAACGCGCACATCCACGGCGGGGAGATCACCGCGGCGAACTCGCCGAAGGGCGGCGCGGTGTTCACGCTGTGGCTGCCGCGCGATCCGTCGGGGCTCCTTGACGAGACGGACGAGGGCACGGACGGCGACGACGCCGTCGAGGGGGAGAAACCATGAACCGCCGACGGCTGCGTGCCGCCCTCATCGCCGCCGCACTGACCGCGACGCTCGCCGGCTGCGGGATCCGCTCGACGGAGGTGCCGACGGACTTCGGTCCAGGGCCCTCCCGGGTGCCCTGCGTGATGTCCGGGTCGAGCATCGCGTCGCAGTCCACCAGCGGAGTCCCGGTGCAGGTCTTCCTGGTGTGCGCGGCGCAGCTGGTGACCGTCGACCGTTCGGTGCGGATCCCCACCAAGAAGGCGACGACCGACCGGGTCCGGATCGCACAGGCGCTCCTCGACGAGCTTGCGCACACCCCGTCGGGCCCGGAGAAGCAGGCGGGCTTCGCGACGGACGTACGCGCCGGGACGGTCGTCAGCGGCCCCCGCAAGGGGGACCCCGAGGACGCGCTGCGGTTCAGTACGTCTCCCGATGGCCTGTCGGCGTTCGCACTGGCTCAGATCGTGTGCACATTCGCGGACAGCGCGGCGGCGGACGACGACCGCCAGGTGATCATGGGCGGCCCCGGCGACGACCCGCTGCGCCGCTACGAATGCACCCAGTCGGTCCGCCAGCGCCCCGGAACGGTGGCTCCGCCCACCGAGACGGTGAAGTAGCCGAACAAGACAGTCACCCTGTGCGATCAGGACAGCGCCGCGTACCGGGAGGAGATACGCGGAACCGATCCTGCCACTAGGCGCGTCTTGGGGGGCGTGCGTCAAGGCTCGGGCGGCCACGGGGCTGCCATTCGCTTCCGTGCGACAGGAGGATTCCTCCTCGTCGCACATCTTCTGTTCGTCGCGTGGCTCACGCTGCGTCCACTGGACGTGCCCTGGGTCAGCGCGGCGAACCTTCAGCCGCTCGCCGGCATCAAGGCGGACCTGGCACTCGGTCCTGTCGAGGCGGCCCGGCACATAGGCGGCAGTCTGCTGCTTCTGGCACCGCTGGGCCTGCTGCTTCCGCTCGCCGGGGGGCGGGTCCATGTCTCCCCGCTCGGTTCGCTGGTGCGAACCGTCGCGGCCGGAGCACTGATCTCGCTCGGCATCGAACTGCTGCAGACCGGGGTTCCGGGGCAGGTCGTCGACATCGACTCGCTGCTCCTGAACACGGTGGGCGTGGCCCTCGCGCACATCGCCGTGGTGCCCGCGGTCAGGGCCAGACTCCGCCGCCATACTGACGGGGAGCAGCCCGCGGCCCTCCTGCGGGAGGACGCGCCTCAGGGGCCGACCCCGACGATTCCCAGGGTCGGTATCGCACCCTAGAGCGACGCCTCGCCCGCTTCGTGAACGTAGCTTTGAGTCATCGGGGTAAACGCCCCGAACGACCTCGTACCGACGGTTCACGAAGGAGCCCTCATGACCGCCCTTGCCCGCCCCACGAACGGCCGGATGATCGGCGGAGTCTGTGCCGCCCTCGCCAAGCGCTTCGGCACATCGGCGACCACGATGCGCGTGATCTTCGTGCTCTCCTGCCTTCTCCCCGGACCGCAGTTCCTGCTCTACATCGCGCTCTGGGTCCTGTTGCCCACCGAGGGCAAGGCCAGGCAGGCCGCCTGGTGAATCGGCGTCCTTCGCTGCCACATATGTACGCCGATGGGGCGCACCCTCGCGAAGAG
>NZ_JBHTSF010000198.1:0-14879 GCF_042795295.1 Streptomyces sp. NPDC056486 | reverse complement strand
CCCGCCTCTGTCATGGCGGCGAGATTGTGCCGGACTCCGTACGCGGTGGCCTCCAGGGCGGCCCGATAGAGGTGACCCCGGCCGTGCCGCAGCGTCAGGCCGTGGACGAGCCCCCGGGCATCGGGGTCGAAGAGCGGGGTGCGCTCCCCCGCGAAGTACGGCAGCATCAGCAGGCCCTCGGCGCCGGGCGGCAACGCGCCTGCCTCCGCGGTCAGTTGCTCGTACGAGGTGCCGGTGAGGTCGCGCAGCCAGCCGGTGACCGCACCCGACGTCGCCATCCCGGCGGCCAGGCAGTACGTGCCGGGGAACGCGCCCGCCGTGCCCCACAGGTGCGGGCTGGTCAGCGGCTGCGGCAGGATGCCGACCAGGAACATCGTCGTCCCGTACATGAGCATCAGGTCGCCTGGTGCGGCGACACCGACACCGGCCGCCTCTGCCCAGGCGTCGACCGTGCCGGCGACGACGGGGGTGCCCGCGGGGAGGCCGGTGAGGGCCTCGGCCTCGGGGGTCACGGCGCCGACGACGTCGGAGGGCCAGACAAGCTCCGGCCACTGGAGGCCGGGCGCGATCTCCTCACAGCGGTCATCGATCCAGGCCCGGGCGGCCAGGTCGTACAGCGGAGTGCACTGACTGGCCGAGTGGTGGTCGAGGACGTACCGGCCGGTGAGGCGGTGCACGAGGTACGAACTCGCCATGTACCAGCGGCGGGTGGCCCGGTAGGCCGTCGGCTCGTGGCGGCGCAACCACGCGAGTTTCGGCCCGATCGCCTGGCTGGTCAGGGGTGAGCCGCAGCGGCGGATGATGTCGTCGGGGCCGTAGCGCTCGTTCTGCTCGGCGATCTCAGCCCCTGCCCGGGTGTCGACGCCGTACAGGATGGCCGGGCGGACCGGCGTGCCCTTCTCGTCGACGGGGAGCAGGCAGGGGCCGATGCCGCTGACGCCGACCGCGGCGAGCGACTCGCCTGCGGGCAACTCGGCCAGCAACTCCCGTGTCAGGGCACGGAAGTCGGCCCACCACACGCCGTCCGCGTCGTGCTCGAACCAGCCGGGGTGCGGCGTGGACGTGGCGTGCTCGCGCTGTGTCTGGGCGAGGAGCGTGCCGTCGGGGCGGACGAGGACGCCCTTGGAGGAGGACGTCCCGATGTCGACGCCGAGCAGGAGACCGGTGCGGGGCGCGGTGGCGGAGGTCATGGCTAGGGCCCTTCTGATGGATCTCCGTGGGAGAAGGAGCGGCGTTCGGTGCGTGCCATCGGCGTGCGGCGTGAAGGGTCATGTGGCGGAGTCACCTGTCCCTTTGCGCCGTGCGGCGAGAGGGGGTACCTCCCACGCCCTCAAGGCAGTGGGGGAACGTGCCGGGCGTCGCGACGCCGCGGAGATCCATCAGAAGGGCCCTACGTGATGCTACGGGGCGATCGAGTCCACGTAGCCGCCGTCGACCCGGATTGCGCCGCCCGTCGTGGCGGAGGCCAGCGGGGAGCTGAGGTAGACGACCATGTGCGCGATCTCCTCGGGCTCGATGAGCCGCTGGATCAGGGACTGCGGGCGGTGCTTGACCATGAACTCGCGCTGCGCCTCGTCCCAGGGCAGCGCGGAGTCGACGAGCTCGTACACGAAGTCCTCCACACCGCCGGTGTGAGTGGGGCCCGCGATCACGGAGTTGACGGTCACGCCCGACCCGGCGGCCTCCTTCGCGAAGCCTCGGGAGACCGCGAGGAGCGCGGTCTTCGACATGCCGTAATGGATCATCTCGGCGGGAACGACGAACGCCGAGTCGCTGGCGATGTTCTGGATCCGCCCCCAGGAGCGGTCCTTCATCCCGGGCAGGTAGTGCCGGATCATGCGGACGGCGGTGAGTACGTTGACCTCGAAGTAGCGGCGCCATTCGTCGTCGCTGATGTCGAGGGCCGGCTCCGCGCCGAAGACGCCCAGGTTGTTGATGAGGATGTCCGCCCGAGGGACGGCCTCGAAGACCTGGGCGGCGCCTTCGTCGGTGGAGATGTCACCGGGGGCCCGGAGGAATTCGGCTGCGCCGTGCTCCCCCTTCAGCCGGTCGACGGCCTTGTCGACGGAGGCCGCGGACCGTCCGTTGACGGCCACCCGGGCACCCGCCTTGGCCAGGCCGACCGCGATGGCCGCCCCGATTCCCTGGGTCGATCCGGTGACGAGGGCGGTCTTGCCGGAGAGATCGACGAGCATGCTGCGTACCTCCTGCTGTGGTGCGACTGAGTGGCCCCCGGAGCGTGCCCCCCGTCTTGTCCCCCAAAGCTCAGTAGATCACTTTGGAGGGCCCGGCGGGCGGGTGGCTCTCTTTCACTGCCTTGGCCCCATCCCGGTGAAGAGAGCTTCGAGGATCCCGTCGACGTACTCGTGGGTCAGTGGTTCTTGTGTGATCAGGAACCGGAAGTACAGCGGCCCGGACAGGATCGCCATCGCCAGGTCCAGGTCGAAAGCGGGCGACAGCTGGCCCTGGTCCCGGGCTGTCTTCAGGCGTGCGACGGTCTTGTCCGCCTGCGGAGCGATGAACCGCTCATTGAGCGCCGTGGCGACCCGGGGGTCATTCTGGGCCTCGCCGACCAGGGCCTGGAAGAGGTGACTGAACGGCCCCCGGGCGAGGAGGTCGACGGCCGTGTGGACCTGCGCGCGCAGGTCGGCGATGACGTCGCCCGTGTCGGGATAGTCCAGGGCCGGCCCATTGAGCGACATCAGCGAGTCGAGCAGCAGAGCCCCCTTCGAGGGCCATCGGCGGTAGATGGTGTGCTTGCCGACGCCGGCACGGGAAGCGACCGCCTCGATACTGAGCTTGGCGTACCCGATCTCCTGACCCAGCTCCATCGTGGTTCGCATGATGGCTTCGGTCAGGTCGGGGCCACGACGACGGGCATTGGTCATCCCGCCACAGTAGCGGAACGGCACGGCACGTGCCGTTCTTGACAGGAGCTCCTGATCCCGGCACGCTCCTGCCTTAACGGCACGGCACGTGCCGTTCCTTCGGGAGGAGGGGCGCATGGACACTGACGTGAACGTTGTGGGTGCGGGTCCGACGGACCTGATGCCGACCGGAGAACCGCGCGCCTCCGGAGTGCGTCCACTGCTCCTGGAGCGGCAACCTCAGCTTCGCGAGACGCCGCGAGCGAACGGCCTGGGTGGGCAGATCCTGGAACTGCTGCGCTACCGGGGCATGCCCGCAGACCTCGAAGCGGCAAGCACCGACCCTCACCCGCCCCCCGGCTCCCGCTCGATGACGTGCACCTGGACTTCACGCACCCGGCAGATCCGCCGCTGCACTCGATCCAGCCACCGCAGCCGCGCCGTCACCAGTGATGTGCCCGACTACGGCATCGTCTGCGGCAACCCGGCCCGCCTCATCCGCACCCGCCACAACGACCGTGACGTTGCAGGGCTGTTGGCGGGCCGATCCACCCCCACGCCCACACCCTCCCCAGTTCCTCTCCAGGAAGAGCCACCAGCATGCCTGCTGCAACCGATCACACGCCGTTCGCCGACTGGCTCCACGGCCATGCCATCCCGCTCAGCCACGTCGACCCGGCAGCGCCCCTTGACGACCTGGAGCCGCTGCGCGACATCCTCGACGGTGTCCGCGTAGTCGCCCTCGGCGAGCACTCCCACTTCATCGCCGAGTTCGTCCAGATGCGCCAGCGCATCCTGCAGTTCCTGGTCGAACGCTGCGGGTTCACCGTCCTGGCCTTCGAGTACGGCTTCAGCGAAGGCTTCCCCCTCGACGCCTGGGCCCAGGGCCAGGGAACGGACGACGACCTCGCCGCCCACCTCCAAGGAACCATCCCCATCGGACTCCAGGAGCCACTGCGTTTCATACGCCGACACAACAGCACCGCCACCACACCGGTCCGCTTCGCAGGAATCGACATCCCGGCAGCCGGCGGGTCGTTGCTCCCCTCCTTGGCCCCGGTCACCGACTACCTCCGCGAGATCGACCCCGAGACCCTGCCGATGGCCCAGGCCGCGATGACGATCGCCGAATCCTTCGCCGGTGACTCCGCAGCCGTGGCCGCGCCCGCGTGGGCCCGCCTGGCCACCACCGAACAGGACACCCTCAGCGCACTCCTGGCGCGCCTGCTCATCCGGTTCCGCTCCTTGAAACCGCTGTACCTCTCCCGCGGAGAGCCGCACAGCTACGACATCGCCCTGCGACGCCTCGAAGGCGCCTGCCACGGCGACTACACCTTCCGCGCCATGGCCGGCCTCTTCACCGGAGACGGCCTCACCGCCGACACCTCGGCCCGCGACCTCTACATGGCCGAATCACTCCTGTGGCACCTGAACCACCTCGAACCCGATGCCCGCGTCGTACTGGCGGCCCACAACGCCCACATCCAGAAGACACCCATCGCCTTCGCCGGCCACCTCACCGGCCTCCCCATGGGACAGCACCTGCACAACGCCCTGGGCGACGCGTACTTCGCCCTCGGACTGACAAGCCCCTCGGGACATACAGCCGAGATGCGCCGCGACGAGAAGGCTCCTTTCGGTTTCACCATCGACGACACGCCACTGGCGCCGCCCGAGCCCGGCAGCATCGAAGCGGCCTTCGCCGACACCGGTCTCGGACTCGGCATGGCTGACCTCCGCCGGGCACGCACCGAGAACCTCCACGGCCCCGACCGCATCCGGCTGCAGAGCGTCTACCTCCACACCGCTGTCCTCGACGCGTTCGACGGCATCCTCAGCACCCCGGCCTCCAGCATCGCCGACGTCGACGTCGCTCAGAGCTAGGACTCAATATCGGCCTGCGGGTCAGCCGTGCTGCTTTCTATAGGCGCTCGGGGTCACCCCCACCTCTCTGCGGAAGATCGTCCGGAAATTCGCGGCCGAGCCGAACCCCACGGCTCCCGCGATTTTCTCGACGGACCAGTCGGAGGCCTCAAGGAGTCGGCGCGCGCCGATAATCCGCTGGAGGGCGACCCACTGCATGGGCGGCATTCCCGTGTCGCGCACGAAACGCCGGACCAGGGTTCTGCGCGAAAGCAGGCTGCGGTCGGCCAGTTGCTGCACAGTGATCGACGCTCCAATGTTCTCGATCACCCATTCCCGCGTCGCCCGCAGGCTGTCGCGAGAAGGGGTGGGCACGTCCGTGTACTGCGGCTCGTTCGCACCACGGACAGAAGAGAAGACGACGTCTTTGGCCACGCCGTCCGCGACAGCGGCGCCGAAATCGCTCTGGACGACATGGAGACACGCGTCAATGGCCGCGCCCCCACCCGCGGACGTCAGAATGGCCCCGTCCTCGACGAACAGCCGGTTCTCGATGACGTCGACGCGAGGATATGCCAGGCGGAGTTCATCGGTATGGCGCCAGTGCGTCGTGGCCGACTTGCCGGTCAGGATGCCGCCGGCCGCCAGCGCGAACACACCTGTACAGACGCCTACGACACGCGCGCCCCGCTCGACCGCGATTCGCAGCGCTCCGAGGTATTCCTCCGGGACCGGGAGATGCGGATCTTCGTAGCCTGGGACCACGACGATATCGGCGTACTCCACATCGGCGAGCGACGACGATCCGTCGCCGGCATCCCCACACACCAAGACGCGATATCCCAGATGCCGCCCAAAAACATGCTCAGGGATGCTGACGTCCAGCGCATAAAAACGCGGCATCGCCAGAACCGCGACAACCGTCTCGCCCCCGGTGGATCGCAATTGAGCCCCCTCATACTTCGCGCACCTGGTGCCAGCCAGGACCTGGCACGATCCTTGCCTCAAGTGGCACAGCCGGGCCTGTTCCACCCCCGAACCGGCCCCATACCGTCAACACCATGAGCAGCGCACAGCAAGTCGAAAGCTTCGGAGTCCCGTGGGAAGAGACCTACGGGTACGTGCAGGCGGTCAGACGCGGCGACACCATCTACCTCTCCGGCCAAGTGGCCCACAGCGGGACGGAAGTCGTCGCTCCCGCTCCCGTCAATGATGCCGGACTGGTCACGGACTTCTCCCGCATGGGCGAGCAACTGCGCCAGTGCTATGCCAACGCGGCACACCTGCTGCAACGCTTCGGCGCATCGCTGGACGACGTCGTCGAGGAAGTCATCTACGCACTCGATGTCGACGCGGCCGATGCCGCGGCGGGGCCCGTGCGCAAGGAAGCCTACGGTCGGCCGGACCCGCAGGTGGCGAGCACCATGATCGGCACCCCGAGGCTCGCTTTCCCCGAACTGCTTGTCGAGGTCAGGTTCACCGCCCGGGTCTGACGGCGGGCGTTACGGGCCCCGGCACAGTCCCGGGGCCCTTGGCTCCTCAAGCGGCGAGCGTCTGCTTCAGCGCGGCGAGCCCGTCGCTGAAGATGCCGTGGAACAGGGCGACGACCTCGTCGTCTCCCACGCCCACCGGCGTGAAGACGCCGGACCACTCCACGCGGGACGCGTCCTCTCCCGGCACCTCGTGCACCGTGAGGGTGGCCACGTAATCGGTGGCGGGGAAGGGGGCCTTCAGGATCGAGTAGCTGTAGGTACGCGCCTTGTCGTCGAACGTCAGCAGGCGCTCGACGATGACGCCCCCGTCCTCGCTCGTCAGGCTGCGCACACGGCCGCCCTCGCTGGATTCACTGGCGGGGATGAACGGAAGCCAGTCGGGCAGCGAGTCGAAGCCGCCGATGAGCTGCCAGACGCGATCGGCCGGTACGGGGATCTCGATGGACGCGGAGGTGGAAGCCACGGTTTCTCCTTGAGGAACGTACGGGAGGGATGTACGGGAGTTGGCGGTCAGGCGGTGGGCACCGGCGCGTCCGCGGCGATCAGCTTCTCCGTACGCAGGTCCGCCCAGAACGCGGCCGGGACCTTCTCGCCGAGCGCGGCGACGTCCTCGGCGATGCGGCTCGGCTTGGTGGCTCCGGGGATCGCCGCCACCGTCGCCGGGTGGGCGAGGGAGAACTGCAGGGCGGCGGCCTTGATGCCGACGCCGTGCCGCTCGGCGAGCGCCTTGATGCGCTCGACCTTGGCGACGATCTCCGCGGGCGCCTTCTGGTACTCGAAGTGCTGGCCGCCCGCGAGGATGCCCGAGCTGTAGGGCCCGCCCACGACGATGTCGACGTCCTGGGCCTCGGCGGCCGGGAGCAGGCGCTGGAGGGCGCGGTCGTGGTCGAGGAGGGTGTAGCGGCCGGCGAGGAGGAAGGCGTCGGGCTTCGGCTCGTCCAGGTCGAGGGTGAGCTCGAGCGGCTCCACGCGGTTGACGCCCAGGCCCCAGGCCTTGATGACGCCCTCGTCGCGCAGCCGGTCCAGGGTGCGGAAAGCGCCCGTACGGGCTGTCTCATAGGCGGCCAGCCATTCGTCGCCGTAGAAGTCCTGGGCGACATCATGCACCCACACGATGTCGAGCCGGTCCGTCCGCAGCCGCTTCAGGCTGTCCTCGATGGACCGGAGGGTGGCGTCGGCCGTGTAGTCGTTGACCATCTTGTTCGGACGGCCGTGCTCGAAGAGGCCGCCCTTCTCGCCGAGGTCACGGGCGGCGGGGTCCTCGACCTCGTCCAGGATGACGCGGCCGACCTTCGTGCTCAGGACGTAGTCGTCGCGGGGGTGGCCCGCCAGGACGTCGCCGAGCCGGATCTCGGAGAGGCCCGCGCCGTAGAAGGGGGCGGTGTCGAAGTAGCGGATGCCCTGGTTCCAGGCGGCCTCGACGGTGGCCGCGGCCTCCTCGTCGGGGATGGCGCGGAACATGTTGCCGAGCGGGGCGGTGCCGAAGCCGAGCGCTCCGGGGAGGAGGGACTTGATGCTCATGGGGGGTCCTCGCGGTGGTGGATTTCCAGTGGTTCCGGCGGTTCCGGGGGTGACCGGGTGATCCGTCGGCCTTGCGATTTCGAGGTTAGGCTCCATGCTTGAGACTGTCCAAGACTCGCTTGGACACACTTGAGTCCCCCGAGGTCTTACATGCTTGACCTGCGACAACTCCGCTATTTCGTGGCCGTCGCCGAGACGGAACACGTCGGCCGGGCGGCCGAAGCGCTGCACATCTCCCAGTCACCGCTCAGCCGCCAGATCGCCCAGCTGGAGAAGCAGCTCGGCCTCGCCCTGTTCGAGCGCAGCCAGCAGCGCATCCGCCTCACGTCGGACGGCCGGGTTTTCCTGAGCGAGGCCCGCGCCCTGCTGCGGCACGCGGACCGCCTGGAGAACCTCGGCCGCAGGCTGGGCCGCGGCGAGGAGGGCGGCCTGTGCATCGGGTACGTGGGCGACGCCATGCACACCGGCGTCCTGCCGGGCGCGCTGCGCACCCTTCAGGAGGAGCGCCCCGGCATTCATGTCGCCCTCTACAGCCTCTCCACGGCGGAGCAGTTCGAGGGCCTGCGGCAGCGCAGCCTCGACATCGCCCTCGTCCAGGAGCCGCCCGCCCAGGACGATCCGGACCTCCTGGCCGCGCCGCTCCTCGAAGATCCGCTGCTCCTCGCGCTGCCCGCGGCCCATCCGCTCGCCGCGCAGGCGGAGTTGACTCCGGGCGACCTGGACGGCCAGGCCTGGATCGCCGTCGAGAACTCCCAGGATCCCGCCTGGCGCGACACCTTCCTCGCCTCGTGCGTGGCGTCCGGCTTCACCCCGGACATCCGCCTCGACGCCGCCGAGCCGCTCACCGCGCTCGGCCTCGTGGCCTCCGGCCTCGGCCTCGCGCTCATCCAGAAGAGCATGGTGCGCGGCACGACGGACGGCGTCGCCGTACGCGAACTGCCCTGGCACAAGGCGTCCGTTCACCTGTGGGCGGCCTGGCACACCATCGATCTGCGGCCGGTGGTCGCGTCCTTCCGTGGGACGGTCCTTGCGAGCGGCGAGATCGACTGAGGAAGCCCGCTCGCTCCCGGCCCGCTCATTCCCGGTACGACCTGTGCAGCGAGGACTTGGCCAGCTTCCCGGTGGGCGTCCTGGGCAGCGAATCCGCGAAGTCCACGGAACGCGGCGCCTTGTAGTGGGCGATGCGCTCCCGCACGAAGGCGATCAGCTCCCGCTCGAGGTCGGGCCCCGCGGCCACCCCGTCGGCCGGCTGCACCACCGCCTTGACCGCCTCCCCCATCTCCGCGTCCGGCACTCCGATCACGGCGACGTCCTCGACTGCCGGATGCAGCACGAGGCAGTCCTCGGCTTCCTGCGGATAGACGTTCACACCGCCCGAGATGATCATGAATGCCTTGCGGTCGGTGAGGAACAGATAGCCGTCGTCGTCCATGTGCCCGATGTCGCCCGTGGTGGTCCAGTTCGGATGCGCGGGGTGCTGGGCCTCGCGGGTGCGGATGTCGTCGTTGTGGTAGCGGAAGGACAGTTCCTCGCGCTCGAAGTAGACGATGCCGGTCTCGCCGCTCGGCAGCAGATCGCCCGCCTCGTCGCAGATCCGCAGTTCGCCGAGGAATCCGTCCTTGCCCACGGAGCCGGGCTTGCGCAGCCACTCCTCGGGCGAGATGAACGTGATGCCGTTGCCCTCCGTCGACGAGTAGTACTCGTACAGGACGGGCCCCCACCACTCCAGCATCCGCTGCTTGACCTCGACGGCGCAGGGCGCGGCCGCGTGGATGGCGATCTTCATCGAGGACAGGTCGTGCCGCTCGCGCACCTCGGCGGGCAGCTTCAGCATCCGTACGAACATGGTCGGCACCCACTGGCTGTGCGTGACCCGATGGCGTTCCACGGCCGCGAGGGCGCCTTCCGCGTCGAAGGTGTCCATGAGGACGACGGTGCCGCCGAGCGCCGTGACGACCCCGCAGAAGCGCAGTGGCGCCGCGTGGTAGATCGGAGCGGGCGAGAGGTAGACGGTGTCCTCGCCGAAGCCGTACATCGCCTGGAAGATCAGCACGTAGGCGCTTGGCTCCTCGCGCACGTCACCCTCGGGCAGCGCGGGCTTGATGCCCTTGGGGCGGCCCGTGGTGCCGGAGGAGTAGAGCATGTCGGTGCCGCGCGGCTGGTGGGCGGGCGGCTGCGCGGATGCCGACTCCAGGGCCTTCTCGTACGATCCGTCGTCGAGCCCGAGCTGGATCGGCGGGCCGCCCGCCAACTCCGTCACCGCCGCGCCCATTTCGGCGAGCGAGCCGGAGATGACCAGCGCCTTGGCCCCGCAGTCGCGGACGATGTACGCGGCCTCGTCCGTCGTGAGGTGGTGGTTGACGGCGGTGAGATAGAGACCCGAGCGCAGCGCCGCCCAGTAGACCTCCAGGGCGCGCGGATCGTTGTCGCAGAGCAGGGCGAAGTGGTCGCCCCGACGCAAGCCTGCGGCCCGCAGATGATCCGCGAGCCGCAGAGAGCGTTCTTCGAGTTGTCCGTAGGTGAGGGTTCTCGTGCCGTCAGCGGTGACGACGGCCGGCCTGGCGGGGTCGTACGCTCCCGGGTGCATGCGGCGAAGGTACCTCAGCGCCCTGACGCAACGTCAGACCCAGTACAGGTCCAGGTGGTTCAGCTAGCGGCTGACCTTCCGGGTGGCCCGCAGCCACTCCTTGTTCATCGCGGAGATGGAAGGCAGCGGGATGCCCTTGGGACAGGCAGTGGCGCAGGCGCCAGTAAGCGTGCAGCCGCCGAAGCCCTCCTCGTCCATCTGCGCCACCATGTCGAGCACCCGCGTCTCGCGCTCGGGAGCGCCCTGCGGCAGGACTCCCAGGTGGTTGACCTTCGCCGAAGTGAACAGCATCGCCGAGCCGTTGGGGCAGGCGGCGACGCACGCCCCGCAGCCGATGCACTCCGCGTGCTCGAACGCGAAGTCCGCGTCCGGCTTCGGCACGGGAGCCGCGTGGGCCTCCGGGGCCGCGCCGGTGGGGGCGCTGATGTAGCCGCCGGACTGGATGATCCGGTCGAAGGACGAGCGGTCCACGACCAGGTCCTTGACGACCGGGAAGGCCGAGGCGCGCCACGGCTCGATGTCGATCGTGTCGCCGTCATCGAAGGACCGCATGTGCAGCTGACAGGTGGTGGTGCGCTCGGGCCCGTGCGCGTCGCCGTTGATGACGAGCGAGCACGCGCCGCAGATGCCTTCGCGGCAGTCGTGGTCGAAGGCGACGGGGTCGTCGCCCTTGACGATGAGCTCTTCGTTGAGGGTGTCCAGCATCTCCAGGAAGGACATGTCGGACGAGATGCCGTCGACCTCGTAGGTGGACATGGCGCCGTCGGCTTCGGCGTTCTGCTGGCGCCAGACGCGCAGGGTGAGCTTCATGCGTAGCTCCGCTGGGTGGGGTGGACGTATTCGAAGACGAGGTCTTCCTTGTGAAGGGTGGGAGCCTCACCCGTGGCGGTGAACTCCCAGGCGGCCGCGTAGCTGAACTCCTCGTCGTGCCGTGCCGCTTCGCCGTCCGGCGTCTGCGACTCGTCGCGGAAGTGGCCGCCGCAGGACTCGGCGCGGTGCAGGGCGTCGAGACACATCAGCTCGGCGAGCTCCAGGTAGTCGACGATGCGGTTCGCCTTCTCCAGGGACTGGTTGAACTCCTCGCCGGTGCCGGGGACCTTGAGGCGGCGCCAGAATTCCTCGCGGATCTGCGGGATGCGCTCAAGTGCCTTGCGAAGGCCCGTCTCCGTACGGGCCATGCCGCAGAACTCCCACATCAGTTCGCCGAGTTCACGATGGAAGGAGTCGGGGGTGCGGTCTCCGTCGACGGCCAGGAGCCGGGTGACGCGGTCCGCGGTCTCGTCCAACACCTCGCGTACGACGGGGTGGTCGTCGGAGATCTCGTCGTGGTGCGGATTGCGCGCGAGGTAGTCGTTGATCGTGGACGGCAGCACGAAGTAGCCGTCGGCCAGGCCCTGCATCAGGGCCGACGCGCCGAGCCGGTTCGCGCCGTGGTCGGAGAAGTTGGCCTCGCCGACCGCGAACAGGCCGGGGACGGTGGTCTGGAGGTCGTAGTCGACCCAGAGTCCGCCCATCGTGTAGTGCACGGCGGGGTAGATGCGCATCGGCGTCTTGTACGGGTCCTCGTCGGTGATCCGCGCGTACATGTCGAAGAGGTTGCCGTACTTGGCCTCGACCGCCTTCTTGCCCATGCGCGCGATGGCGTCGGCGAAGTCGAGGTAGACGCCCTGGCCGCCGGGGCCCACTCCCCTGCCCTCGTCGCACACATTCTTGGCGGCGCGCGAGGCGATGTCGCGGGGCACGAGGTTGCCGAAGGCAGGATAGATGCGCTCCAGGTAGTAGTCGCGCTCCTCCTCGGGGATCTCGTTCGCCGGGCGGTCGTCGCCGTGGGCCTTGGGGACCCAGATGCGGCCGTCGTTGCGCAGCGACTCACTCATCAGCGTCAGCTTCGACTGGTGGTCGCCGGTGCGCGGAATGCACGTCGGGTGGATCTGCGTGAAGCAGGGGTTGGCGAAGTAGGCGCCGCGCCGGTGCGCCCGCCAGATCGCCGTGGCGTTGGAGTTCATGGCGTTCGTCGAGAGGTAGAAGACGTTGCCGTAGCCGCCGGAGGCCAGGACCACCGCGTCGGCGAAGTGCGTCTCGATCTTGCCGGTGATCAGGTCGCGGGCGACGATGCCGCGGGCGCGTCCGTCCACGACGACGACGTCCAGCATTTCCGTGCGCGGGTGCATCTCCACGTTGCCCGCCGCGATCTGCCGCGAGAGCGCCTGGTACGCGCCGAGGAGGAGCTGCTGCCCCGTCTGGCCGCGCGCGTAGAACGTCCGGGAGACCTGTACGCCGCCGAAGGAGCGGGTGTCGAGGAGCCCGCCGTACTCGCGCGCGAACGGCACGCCCTGCGCGACGCACTGGTCGATGATCTCCACCGAGATCTGCGCGAGGCGGTGGACGTTGGACTCGCGGGCGCGGAAGTCACCGCCCTTGACGGTGTCGTAGAAGAGCCGGTGGACGGAGTCGCCGTCGTTGCGGTAGTTCTTCGCGGCGTTGATGCCGCCCTGCGCGGCGATCGAGTGGGCGCGGCGCGGTGAGTCCTGGTAGCAGAACTGCACGACGTGGTAGCCCTGTTCGGCGAGCGTGGCGCCCGCGGAGCCGCCCGCGAGGCCGGTGCCGACGACGATCACGGTGTGCTTGCGGCGGTTGGCGGGGTTGACCAGCTTGGCCTCGAAGCGGCGCTTGTCCCAGCGTTCGGCGACAGGACCTGCGGGGGCCTTGGTGTCGACGACCGGCTCCCCGGTCGCGTACTCGGCGTACTCACGAGAGGAGTAATCACGGGAATCACGAGAATCACGGGAGGAATTCATCTGCTAGCTCACCACTCCGGTCATGACGGCCACGGGTACGACGACGAAGCCCGCCGTCAGGACAAGCGCGAGGCCATTGGCGATGATCTTGAGGGCGCGGTCGCGGGTCGCCTTGCCCGCGCCGAGGGTCTGCGCGGCGCTCCAGAGCCCGTGGCGGACGTGGAAGCCGAGGGCGACGACGGCGACGATGTAGATGACGTTGCCGTACCACGTGGAGAACGTGTCGATGATGTTCTGGTACGGGTGCAGGTGCTCGTAGCCGCCCGGGTGCACGGTGCCGGTCGTCAGGTCCAGGATGTGCCAGACGATGAACAGGGCGAGGATGATCCCGCCCCAGCGCATCGTGCGCGTGGCGAAGCTCGACCCCGCCTTCTTGTTCACGTACTTGGTGGGGCGTGCCTTGATGTCGCGGCGGCTCAGCTGGTAGGCGGAGACGGCGTGTGCGACCACGGCGGCGACGAGCACGACGCGGATCAGCCAGAGCGTCCACTCGTAGTGCATGAAGGGCTCGCCGACCGTGCGCAGCCAGTGGGCGTAGTGGTTGAGCTCCTCGGGCCCGAAGAAGATCTTCAGGTTTCCGATCATGTGGGCGATCAGGTAGAGCAGCATGATCAGGCCGCTCACGGCCATCACTGTCTTCTTGCCGACGGACGAGTCCCAGATCGTGCGCGCCATCGACGACCGTTTTCGGTCCGTCCGCGTTGCCAGAGCCATGGGACCGACGCTAAGGCCGAAGGTCCCGATCGGTCCAAGAGATGGATCAGCTCATCTCGATAGCGGTTGGCTATCATCGGCCGTACCCTGCCCTGTATGCAGTTCCAGCAGCTCCTTTACTTCGT
This sequence comes from Streptomyces sp. NPDC056486, assembly GCF_042795295.1. Lineage (NCBI taxonomy): Bacteria > Bacillati > Actinomycetota > Actinomycetes > Kitasatosporales > Streptomycetaceae > Streptomyces > Streptomyces sp. NPDC056486. Next base: position 911 of record NZ_JBHTSF010000198.1, on the reverse strand, counting down.
CGCGGTGGCCGAGACCAGGCACTTCACCCGGGCCGCCGAGCAAGTGCACGTCTCACAGCCCTCGCTCTCCCAGCAGGTCCGCGCCCTGGAGAAGGAGCTGGGCGCGGAGCTGTTCAGCAGGGCCCGCGGCAACATCGCGCTGACCGACGCGGGCGAGGCGCTGCTGCCGCTGGCCCGCCGGATCCTCGCGGACGCCGACACCGCCCGCATCGAGGTGCAGGAGCTGGCCCAGCTGCGTCGCGGCCGGATCCGCCTGGGGGCGACCCCCAGTGTCTGTACCGGCCTGCTGCCCGATGTGCTTCGCGCCTTCCACGATCGGCACCCCGGCATCCAGCTCCTCCTGGAGGAAAGCGGCTCCCACGACCTCGTACGGGAACTGGCGCGCGGCGCCCTGGACCTCGCCGTGGTCGTGCTCCCGCTGCCGAGCCCGTCGCCCGCTCTGACCACCGTGGAGCTGCTCCGCGAGGACCTGGTCGTGGTGTCGTCGCCGGACGCGCCCAAGTTCGGCGGCAGGACCGTGCGGGTCGCCGATCTTCAGCGGGAGCGCCTTGTGATGTTCCGGCACGGCTACGACCTGCGGGAGCTGACGGTCGCCGCCTGCCGGGCCGAGGGGTTCGAGCCGGAGTTCGCGGTCGAGGGCGGCGAGATGGACGCGGTGCTCGGCTTCGTGCAGGCCGGGCTCGGGGTCGCGGTCGTGCCGCGCATGGTGGCCGAACGCGCCGGTCGCGGACTGCGGATGACTCCGTTGGCCCGGCCGACTCTGCACCGCACGATCGCCCTTGCGCACCGCAGCGATGTGGCTCCGCCACGGGCTGCGCGGGAGCTGCAGCGGATGTTGCTGGAGCGGTGAGGGTTGTGTGTCCCCGCGGGCCCGGTGGGGGCTGGTCGCGCAGTTCCCCGCGCCCCTACGG
>NZ_JBHTSF010000197.1:0-14934 GCF_042795295.1 Streptomyces sp. NPDC056486 | reverse complement strand
GGCTGAAATCTTTCAGCCCGTCCGGCGATTGAGGACGAACTCGGCGAAGCCGGTGATGACGGCACGTACAAGCACAGGGCCCCCGCGCCGAGCGGGTTCCAGGGAAGGGGCGGGGTTGGGGACAGATAAAATCCCCCCACTGTGTCTGAGTCGAACGCCACCCCCAAGCACCCCCACGCCCCCCGCCCGAAGGGCGAGCCCCGCTTCCCCGACGGCCCCGCGCCCGACCCCGCCGGGTCCCACTTCGAGCGCCGGATCCGCAGCTTCCAGCCCCGCAGGAGCCGCGTCACCGCAGGCCAAGCGGACGCGCTGCAGCGGCTGTGGCCCAAGTGGGGCCTCGACATCGACGGGCAGCGCACCCTCGACCTCGCCGAGCTCTTCGGCGGTGAGCGACCCGTCGTACTCGAGATCGGGTTCGGTATGGGTGAGGCCACCGCCCAGATGGCCGGCGACGATCCGGACACCGGCATCCTCGCGGTCGACGTGCACACACCGGGCCAGGGAAACCTCCTCGGCCTCGCCGAGCGCAACGGTCTGGACAACATCCGCGTCGCGAACGGCGACGCCGTCATCCTGCTCCGCGAAATGCTCCCGCCCGCCTCCCTCACCGGCCTCCGCGTCTACTTCCCCGACCCCTGGCCCAAGTCCCGCCACCACAAGCGCCGCATCATCCAGCCCGACTTCCTCGACCTCGCCGCGCCCCGCCTGAAGCCCGGCGCCGTGCTGCACTGCGCGACCGACTGGGAGCCGTACGCCGAGCAGATGCTGGAGGTGCTCACCGCGCACCCCGCGTTCGAGAACACCCAGGCCGACGGCGGCTACGCGCCCCGCCCCTCCTTCCGCCCCCTCACCCGATTCGAGGGCCAGGGTCTGGACAAGGGGCACGTGGTCCACGACCTGCTGTTCCGCCGTACATGACCTGCTGTTCCGCCGTACATGACCTGCTGTTCCGCCGTACATGACCTGCTGTTCCGCCGTACATGACCTGCTGTTCCGCCGTACATCCGGCCAGGACGCCTGACATATCACCTACGGGGCCTGAGATACCGGCCACGAGGCCTGAGACACCGTCGCGGCCCACCCCCGTCCCTCGTTAGGGTCAACGGGTGGCCACCCGTTCTCCGTACCCGCACCCGATGCCCCCCGCAGGGCCCGCCGGGCTGCGACACGCACGCTGGTGGCAGCGGCGGGCGATACGCGCGGCCGCCCTGGTCACGCTGCTCGCCCTGTCGGGCCTGGTCATCCTGGCCCTGGTCAGGGAGCAGACCGGCACCCAGGGCTTCCTGGTCGGGCTCGGCCTCGCGACGCTGCCCGTGCCGCTCCTGGTGGCCGCCTTCCGCTGGCTGCAACGGGTCCAGCCCGGCCCCTGGCGGAATTTACTCTTCGCCTTCGCCTGGGGAGCCTGCGCCGCCGCCCTCATAGCGATCGTCGCCAACAGCTTCGCGACCCGCTGGATAGCCACCGCCACCGCCGACCCCACCAGCGCGGACACCCTCGGCGCGACGGTCATAGCGCCGATCGTCGAGGAGAGCGCGAAAGCCGCGGCCGTGCTGCTCGTCTTCCTCTTCCGCAGACGCGAGTTCACCGGCATCGTCGACGGCGTGGTGATCGCCGGAGTGACCGCCACCGGCTTCGCGTTCACCGAGAACATCCTCTACCTCGGCAGCGCCTTCGGCACCGACCAGCTCAACGGCGGGACCGGGCTCGCGTCAGTGACGGCGGCGACCTTCTTCGTACGCGTCGTGATGTCGCCCTTCGCGCACCCGCTCTTCACCGTGCTCACCGGCATCGGCTTCGGCATCGCCGCGCTCAGCTCCGACCGGCAGAACTGGCGCCGCGTCCTGCTCCCGCTCTGCGGGCTCCTTCTGGCGATGGGCCTGCACGCCCTGTGGAACGGCTCGGCGAGCTTCGGGGACTACGGATTCTTCGCCGTGTACGCGCTCTTCATGCTGCCGTCGTTCGGCCTGCTCACCTGGCTGGTGATCTGGATCAGGCAGCGCGGCCTGCGCATCGTGCGCGCCGAACTGCCCGCGTACGCGCTCGCGGGCTGGCTCACCGCGCCCGAGCCGTACGCGCTCGGCACGATGCGTGCCCGCACCCTCGCCCGCGACTACGCCTCGTACACGCAGGGCAAGGCAGCGGCGCGCACGGTCGGCCAGTACGAGACGTACGCGACCTCTCTCGCGCTCCTGCGGCACCGGGGGCGCAAGGGGCGCGCGGGCGCCGACTTCGTCGTACGGGAGCGGGAGCTGCTGCACGCGCTGTGGGAGCGCCGCGACGCGGCACGGCCCGCTCTCGCCTACGCGGCGCGCGCGACGGCACCGGTGCTCGTACCGATGCCGCCGCCTTACGGGTACCCGCAGCCGTACGGGTACCAGCAGCAGAGCCCCTACGGATATCCGTACGCCCAGCCTGCGATGCCCTACCCCGCGTACAACCCCTACCGCGGCTAGGCGGAAGCCGCCGTGAGCGCCGACACCTCGGCGTCCGTCAGTTCGAGCTCCCCCACCGCGAGCAGCGCGGGCAGCTGCTCGACCGTACGGGCCGACGCGATCGGCGCCGCCACCGTCGGCTGCGCCGCGAGCCACGCGAGGGCCACGGTCGCGATCTCGGCGCCGCGGTTCTTGGCGACCTCGTCGAGCGCGGCGAGCACCCGTCGGCCCCGCTCGGTCTCCAGGTGCTTGCCCGCGCCCTCGGCCCGCGCGCTGTCGACCTGCGTGCCCGGGCGGTACTTTCCGGTCAGGAAGCCGGCGGCGAGCGCGTAGTACGGGACGGCGGCAAGGCCGGAGCGCGAGGCGACCTGCTCGAGCGGGCCCTCGTACGTGTCGCGCGAGACGAGGTTGTAGTGCGGCTGGAGCGCCGAGTAGCGCGCGAGGCCCTCGCGGTCGGAGAAGTCGAGGAACTCCTGGAGCCGCTCGGCGGTCACGTTGGACGCGGCGATGGCGCGCACCTTGCCGGACTTCACCAGGTCGTCGAGCGCGCCGATGATCTCCTCGACGGAGACGGTCGGGTCGTCGTAGTGCGTGTAGAAGAGGTCGATGTAGTCCGTGCGCAGACGGCGCAGCGACTCCTCGGCACCGGACTTGATGGTGCTCGCGGACAGACCCTTGAAATCGGGGTGGGCGCCGACCTTGGTGGCGAGCACGACGTCGGAACGGTTGCCGCGCGCGGCCAGCCAGTCGCCGATGACGTGCTCGGACTCGCCGCCCTTGTTGCCGGGCACCCAGGCCGAGTAGACGTCGGCGGTGTCGATGAAGTTGCCGCCTGCGGCGGTGTAGGCGTCGAGCACGGAGAAGGACTGCGCCTCGTCGGCCGTCCAGCCGAAGACGTTGCCGCCCAGAGCGAGCGGGAAGACATCGAGGTCGGACGAGCCAAGCTTGCGGAGAGAAGTCATACGGTGCTCAACGCCCATACGGACCGCAACATTCCGCACAACTCGGAGAGCGGGCGTGCCGAACCGGCAGCCCTGACGTCGGGGGGTTGTCGCCAGGACCGCCGGAGTTCAACGGCTGCTTCACAGCCTGCTTCAGAGGCTGCTTCAGAGCATCTGAAGCAGCCTCTGGATCAGAGCGACTGGATCAGAGCGACTGGCCCTTGCCACGCAGCCACGCCGCCGGGTCAACGCCGGTGGAGTCGCCGCCCGGGTGGACCTCCAGGTGGAGGTGGGCCCCGGTGACGTTGCCGGTCGCGCCGACGCGGCCGATGACCTCGCCGGTGGTGACCTTCTGGCCGACGCTGACGCTCATCGAGGACTGGTGGCAGAACCACAGCTCGGTGCCGTCGTCGAGTTCCAGGACCGTGCGGTAGCCGTACGCCCCCGCCCAGCCGGCTTCCTTGACGGTGCCGGAGTGGATGGCCTTGATCGGCGTGCCCGTGGGAGCCGCGAAGTCCAGCCCTGTGTGGTAGCCGGAGGACCACATGGAGCCGGGCTGACCGAAGGTGCCGGTGAGCGTGTACGAGGCGACGGGGAGTGTGAAGCTCTTCGCGAGCTTGGCCAGGCGCTCCGCCTCGGCCTTCTTCTTGGCCTCCGCCTCGGCCTTCTTCTTCGCGGCGGCCTTCTCGGCGGCGATCTTCTTCTCGGCCGCGGTCTGCTTGGCGGCGGCCTGTGCGGCTGCCTGCTTGACGGCGGCTTCTTCGGCCGCCTTCTGGACCGCGTCGTCCGCCTGGTCCTGCTGGTTCTCGGCCTGCTCCATGATGCGGGCCCGCAGCGCCTCGCCCGCGTCCGTGTTGCCCTGCTCGGCGTCGGCGGTGCTGATCCCGGCGGCACTCAGCGGCGCGGCGGCCACCGCGACGCCGTTCTCCGCGGCGGCGGAGTCGGAGGAATCGGAGCCGTCGGATATCAAAGACCCCACGCCCGGGAGGGACTTGGCCTCCGGCAGCGAGTCCGTGACGGCCGACATGTCCGGCATCTCGATGGAGACCGGGGGCTTGCCGCCCTGCGCGGTGGCGATGCCGCCCGCGCCGACAGCGGCGATGACGCCTACGCCGAGAACCGTGGAGCTGCGGGCGAGCCCGCCACCGCCCCGCTTGTGGACGCGGTGCCTGCCGCGGACGGGACGGATGGACTCCTCGGTGGGATTCCATTCCTCCCAGGAATTGTCGTCGTACCCACCGAAATCGTCGTCATTCGGTACGTAAGCGCCTTGGGGGGCAGGGCGGTTGGACGCCACGGAGGCGCACTCCTTTCCTTCCTTCTCGCCTACCGGGTTAGCTGACGGGTTCGGAGCAGGAAGGTCTCCTACGAGCATCTGGCACGGATGCACAGATGACCGATTCACCCCAATTGGTGGTTCCCCGGCTCCCTTGCGGGATTAGGCGCGTGCGCGCGGAGCCGACTCGAGTGTCGGTTGGGACGACCGCGCTGCGTTATCGAACGTTAATAGACGGCGGGGTCGTATTCCAAGCTGTTCCAGTTGATCGTTAACAGATCTGGCCGGTACTTAACGGGACACCGATGGCCGGAACGGGGCGAGTTGACCCCACTTCTTCACACACTGGAGCTTCACATTTCCTTGACAGTACGTCAGTTGTTATGCGGAGTGGTGTCCTTCAGTCACGGCCCGTGACATCGATCTCTGTCGCATCGGTCCCCGCCGCATCGCTCCCTGCCGCCAACGGCCGCCGCACCGCGAGCAGCGCCATGTCGTCGGTCGTCCCGCCCCCGGTGTGCCGCCGCACTTCCTCGGTGAGCGTGGCGAGGAGCACGTCCGGGCCATTGGGTCCAGGGAAGATCCGGCCACCGAGCCGGGCGGCCGGATCGTAGAACTCGCCCCGGCTGTCACGCGCCTCGGAGAGCCCGTCGGTGTGGAGCAGGAGCATCGCCCCCGGCGGGAACTCCGTCTCGTCCGCGCGGTCCGGCCAGGCGCCCAGTTCACCCATCCCGAGCGGCAGCGCGGGCTCGGTCGCGGACAGCACGCACAGCCGCCCGTCGCCGCGCAGGAGCAACGGCCCCGGGTGCCCACGGTTGATGAGGCGTACGAGACCGTCGCTGTGCGGGATCTCCGCGAGGATGGCGGTGGTAAATCCTTCGAAGTCGTCGAGCCCGTCGCGCCGCGTGCCCTCACGCGCGAGGGCACGCTCAAGGCGCTGGGCGACCGCCTCCAGCGTGGTCTCCTGCTCGGCGGCCTCCCGGAACGCCCCGATGACGACGGCGACGGCCGCCACCGCGCCCATGCCCTTGCCCCGTACGTCGCCGACGATGACGCGTACGCCGTGCGGGGTGTCCTGGACGGCGTACAGATCACCCCCGATGAACGCGTCGGCCTCCGCGGCCTCGTACCGCGCCGCGACATCGAGCCCGCCGATCCGGGGATCCGGCTGCGGAAGTACGGCGCGCTGGGCGGCCTCGGCGATGGAGCGGGCGGAGGCGAGCTGTTCGTCGCCGCGGCGTACGACACGGTTGATGAGGACGGCGAGCACGGCGACGGTCACCACGGTGAACACCTCGGTGACGGCATCGACGTCGGTGCCGGTGTTGGTCTTGAAGTGCAGGCCGAGCACGGCGAGGGAGGCACCGGCGCCGATGAGGGTGGTGCTGAGCAGCGAGTAGAAGGGTGCGGCGACGAGCGGGGCGGCGGTGAAGAGGGGCGCGGCGGTGAATTGGGGCGGGGTCGAGATGTCGTAGACGATCCCGACGACGATGAGCAGCAGCGGAAGGGCCCGCACGAACGTCCGCTCATGTCTGACGACGGGGCTCTTGCCGGAAGCCCCGCGCGGCCGCCTGCCGGGAGGTCGGCTCACGGACCTGCCCGCGGGCTTACCCGAACCCGCACTCGCGCCCTCGCCCTCGCTCTCGCCCGGCCCCATGCCCGTCACCCCCTCCCCTCGGCCGCCTCGCCCGCCGCTTCCTCCTCGCTGCCCCACCGGTCTTCTCCTGCCGAATCCCGCGACCAGGACAGATCCATGGCCACGCTCGTCCAGGGTTCCCGGAGCGGGGGCGCGGGGCGACCGGTGTGGGCCGACCGGGTTAGGCCGGGTCAGGGCTTGTCGGCGAACCGCACCCCGGCCGGCTGTGGGGCCAGGCGGCCCGCCCTGGAGAGGCCGCGCAGGGCGAGCGCGCAGCTGGCGCCCAGGGCCGCGAGGCCGAGCCAGAGCACCGCGGGGGCGGACCGGGTGGCGCCCAGGAGCGCGCCGGTCGCGAGGTTCCCCGCGGTGATGCCGATGCCGCACACCGTGTTGTAGAGGCCGTAGTGCGTGGCCACCCAACGGTCACCGGACAGCGCGACGACCGACGATGTGCACGGGATGCCCCCAGCGCACCCGTGCCCGTTCGACCATGTGGAGGGCGGCGCGGTCCTTGATCCCACCGAAGTTGAAGCCCTCCAGCTTGGCCCAGTAGCCGCGCCCGCCGTCCGGGGACGGCTCGTCGATCCAGAGCACGGGTGTGTTCCCCACGGCGGCCGCCGCGGGCTGAAGCTTGCTGATCATGTACGTGATGTCCTTCGGGTACTCAGGCACTCGGTACGGGGAAACTGCCGCAGGCACCTCGGACACCTCGGACACCTCAGGCACCTCAGGCCCCTCTGGCACCTCTGGCACCTCAGGCGCCGCGGAACGCGCGCACTGCGCACCCGTCAGTTCCGGTCCACCCCGATGGCGACGAGAAGCCGCTGCCCCGCGAGCGGTGGCCCGGCCCGCGTCCGCGCGCACCCCGCGCGCCCGCTCCCCCCACCGCTTCCCCACCCGCTCCACCGCACGAACGGCCACGCCGCCGCCCGTCCACCGCCTCCGCGCTCGCCCCGCTTCCGCTCCGCCGACGCCCCCACGGCCTGCCGCCCGGCACCGGCGTGCTCCGCGTGCCCAGCCCCCGGACAGACGTGGTGCGCCGGAGCGACCACGCTGGTTCCCGCAGGGGCGAGACCGTGGTGGCCGTGGCACGCGCCGACGAACAGCGCACAGGCGGCGAGCAGCACCACCGACAGCACGGTTCGCAGACGACTCATAGTGACCATGAAACTACGCACCGCACGCACACTTACGCAAAAAACACCGAAGGCCCGGATCCAGTAATGGATCCGGGCCTTCGGTCTTTAGTAGCGGGGACAGGATTTGAACCTGCGACCTCTGGGTTATGAGCCCAGCGAGCTACCGAGCTGCTCCACCCCGCGCCGTTGAATGCAACTCTACGCCATCAGGGGGAGTGAAAGCGAACCGGCCGAGAACCACCGGCGAACACGGCGAACGGAGCCCGCCGCTCACGCGTTCTCGGCGTGCGTCAGCGTCTCCCAGGCCACGAACAGACCGTCCGTTCCCTCGGGCCGCTGCTTCCGCGTGAGCCTCTCCGTCTCCGGCAGGTCCAGCTTCATCCGATCCCGCAGGTGATGGAGACCGACCTCGGTGTCGGGCCCCATGTCGCGCCGCACCTTGCCGCCGCACAGCCACCCCGGCGCCTTGGCGCCCAGCTGGTACTTGGCGTGGAATTCGAGCGCGGCCCGCAGCCGCTCCTTGACCTCGCCGTACAGATCCACGCCCTGATGCCAGGCGGTCTCGGCGATGTGCGCGGTGGCCGCGAGCGAGTAGCTGGCGTGCTTGAAGTTGCGGCAGGTCTCCTGGGAAAGCCCGTCGGCGAAAGTCTTCTGCCCGAACCAGTACTTCTGGAGCTTCTCCGGGGTATTGATGCCGCTGCCCGCGGGCGAGACGGGCAGTGGTCCGTCCGACTTCAGATAGAAGTAGGCGGGCACGCGGGTCCTGAAATGCGTGACCGCTTTCTCGAAGGACTCGTGGTCGTCGAGGAAGACCGCCATGCTGATGGTCGCGTCGGCCATCAGGAGATCCCAGTTACCGTTGAAATCGGCTGCTCCCTCGCGCACTTGGGGCAGGTAGGCGTTGCGCAGCATCCGCTCGAAACGCAGGAGTTCGCCGTCGCTCCAGCCGTCGTAGGTGTAGCGCACGGCTTCGGCCGCGCGCGCCCACGAGGAGGCCGCCCAGGCCGTCTGGAGGCCCGCGTTGGCCTCCGTGTGCCGGGTGATCACCCCCGACCAGGCGTCCATGATCTGCACGGCCTTCTCGGCGTGCGTGCGCTCGCCGGTGATGTTCCAGAGCAGGGCCTGGGTGTACGCGGCGATGGCGTCCTCGCGCTCCTCGACGCAACCCTGTCCGGGGCGGGTGTCGGGCGGGCACTCGACGACGGCGTACGGCTTGGCCTTGTAGTCGGCCGCGCCGTACTTGCTGTCCCGCATCCGCTCGAACGCCGTCAGCCAGGGCTGCTCGCGCGCCTCGACATGGGCGCGCACGCGCTTCAGCTGCGCCTTGCTGACGAGCACTCCGGGGTGCTCGAAGCCCTGCTCGGCGGAGCGCGCCCGCTCGGTCGCCCCGCCGCTGCCGCTCCCTGTCCCTCCGCAGGCCGCCGAGACGCCGACCAGCAACGGCACGAGCACCATCACGAGAGCCCGTCGTACGGAACCTGGTCGGGAACCCATGCTGTACCTCCGGATCGGCCACCTGGCAGGCCCAGCGTCACCCGAGGGGAGCGGGGGCGCAGGCGCGGCGGGGCCGTTCGGGCGAGGGGCTGCCGCGGGTGACGTATCTACGCGATCTTCGTTGTCAGCCCATGAAGAAGATCACCACGCTCGCCGGACTGCTCGTCCTCGGCAGTCTCGCCCTCGCCGCTCCCGCGCACGCCGATGCCGAAAGCGACTTCAGTGACGGCACCGACGCCGCGAACAACTGGAACTTCACGGCAGCGGCCGTGTGCCTGCAGGAAGTCGCGGTCGTGCCGGTGCTCGGCGACTGGGTGAGCAACCCCGAGAACAATTGCGCGAACGGCAACGTCATCGATCACGCGGCGAGGGCCCTGCCGCCGCTGCACTGAGCGCCACCCGCCCCCATCGCGCGGCAGGCCCAGGTCAGAACCTTCCTGACCTGGGCCTGAGTCGTAGACCGAGTACATCGTCGAAGGCCTGCAGGAGGTCGGTGTGCCCTCTTTGCGCATGAAGATGCCCCGTATCAATCCCCGATCCGGATCAAGTTCGTGCGGCGTCTGCCGGCCGCGCTCGCCTTCGGACCCTCATCGGCAACACGGTGCGCGATGTCTGGGAGGACGCGTTCCCCGAGCTGCGTACGGCCACAGGGCGAGCTGCCGCCGCGTGAAGAAGCCGCCCATGCCAGAGCTGCACGCCCAGCTGCTCAAGGACGTCCTCGCTCTTGGTTCCCCCTATCCGCTTGTCCTGACCGGCGGTTACGCGGTCCAGGCCCACTGCGCGCCGAGTCTGGGTGCCGGGCCGACCCCGGATGACGCGGAGACCTCTTGACCGTTTCCACTCGGGCCAGCACCGGGCCAGCAAACGATCACTAGAAACAGATCAGCCCCTGCCCTCCGGCTTCCGCCGCAGGTCAGGGGCTGATTGTTCGGTAGACCGTGTGGGACTCGAACCCACAACCAATGGATTAAAAGTCCACTGCTCTGCCAATTGAGCTAACGGTCCGTGCGGACGCACCCCCCGAGCATAGCCGGACAGGCCGCGCCGTCCGATCGGGTATCGCCTCCTTGGCCCGTCGCGCGTTCCGCGACGGGCCGCGGACGGCCACGGCGCGGTCAGGGATCGGCCGGATCCGGGGCCCCGCGCCGGGCCGCCTCGCGGGCCGCCGTGCGCTCGTGGTCCGGGTTGAGGAACCAGTGCCTGGCCGATGCGAGCCACCAGGTCGAGGCGAAGCCGAGGACGGCCAGGACCGCGATCGGGGCGTAGTTGAAGGTCTTCCAGGTGATCGGCGAGACCTGCGGCAGCATGAAGAGGACCGTGATCACGCCGACCCAGGCCACCGCCACGATGCCGATCGGGCGTGACCAGCGGCCCAAGTGCCAGGGCCCGCGCTCGAATTCCTCGCCCTTGCGCAGCCGGAGCAGGGTCGGGATGACGTAGGCGATGTAGAGGCCGATGACGGCGATCGACGTCACCGCCGCGTATGCCGTGACGTTGATCAGGTAGGGCAGGCCGAGGACGAGCGCGCCGATGGCCGCGAGCCAGACCGCCGCGACGGGTGTGCGCGTACGCGGGTTGACCGAGTGCCAGATGTGCGAGAACGGCAGCGCTCCGTCCCGCGAGAAGGCGTAGATCATCCGGGAGTTGGCGGTCACGGACGCCATGCCGCAGAACAGCTGCGCGCCGATGACGACAAGCAGGAGCAGCTTGCCCGTGGTCGCGCCGAGCGCGTCCAGAAGGATCTGGGCGGGCGGTGCCCCCGTCGCCGATTCGCGGGCGCCGTCGTACGACTGGATGGCGAAGGTGAAGCCCAGGAGCAGCACGAAGCCGGCGATCCAGGACGTCCAGATGGAGCGGACGATGCCCTTGGGCCCGGCGGTGGACGCGTCGTGCGTCTCCTCGGTCATGTGCGCGGAGGCGTCGTAGCCGGTGAAGGTGTACTGGGCCATGAGCAGCCCGATGAGGGCCACGTAGAGCCCGCTGCCCCACCCCGTGTTGTTGACGAACTCGGTGAAGACGAAGGACGCCGACTGGTGCGAGTCCGGCGAGAAGGCGAGGGCGCCGACGATGACGGCGACCCCAAAGACGTGCCACCAGACGCTGACGCTGTTGAGAAGACCGACGATGCGCACGCCGAAGGTGTTGAGCAGGCCGTGGAGCACGAGGATCGCGGCGAAGAGCAGGATCGTACGGCCCTCTGTGACCTGGAAGTCGAACTGCAGATTCAGGTACGCGCCCAGGAACGAGGCCGCACCGAAGTCGATCCCCGCGGTGACGGCGACCTGCCCGAGCACGTTGAACCAGCCCGTGAACCACGCCCAGGCGGCAGCGGTGCGGGTGGGCGCGAGGCGGTGCGCCCAGAAGTAGAGCCCGGCCGATGTCGGGTAGGCGGAACAGATCTCCGCCATCGCGAGCCCGACGAACAGCGTCATGAGGCCGACCCCGACCCAGCCCCAGGTGATCAGGGCGGGGCCGCCGGTGTTCATGCCGAAGAGGTACATGGTGAGACAGCCGGACAGGACCGAGATGATCGTGAACGAGACCGCGTAGTTGGAGAACGCGGACATCCGGCGGGCCAGGACCTGGGTGTAGCCGAGCTGGGCGAGGCGTTCCTCGTCGGAGCCGGCAGTGGTTACGGGTGGTGGTGACTGCTTCCGCTCTCCGGGGTCACTTGTCATGCCCCCAGCGATTCCCTCGCCGGGGGCACGACATGCGCCGCCGTTGGCCAAAAGGCGCTCAACTCAAGTGCTAGTAAAGGCCCTTGTAGCCGCTCCAGCCGGTTGCGATCTTCGTCCGCCCGGTGAACGAGCCGGTCCCCTTGCCGTCGTTGCGGTAGAGGTTCCCGGACGTGTCGCGCACGACCAGGTCGGCCTTGCCGTCACCGGTGATGTCGCCGACGCCGACCAGGGCGTTGTACGAGGCGCCCCAGCCGGTGAAGACCGTGGACCGGTCCTTGAGCGTGCCGTCGCCCTTGCCCTCGTACCGGTACAGCGTCCCGTCCTCGCGCCGGGCAAGGACGTCGCCGATCCCGTCGCCGTTCAGGTCACCGGCTCCGACGATCTTCGTGTACGTCGTCCAGGCGGAACGGATCTTCTTCCCGGCCGCCAGCGTGCCGTCGCTCTTGGCCGCGAAGACGAGGATGTCGCCGCTCGAAGCCTTGCGGGCGAGGAGGTCGGCGCGGCCGTCACCGGTCAGATCGCCGGGCGACGTGAGCACGTCGTACGCGTTCCAGCCGGTGCCGAGCTTGGTGTACGGCGCCGACGGTGCGAGCGGCTGGCCGCACTCCGGCCGGTATCCGCGCAGGGAGCCGTCGGTCATACGGATCAGGACGTCGTTGCAGCGGTCCTTGTTCAGGTCGCCGAAGGGCACGGCGAGCGTCTTCGTGGACCAGCCGCTCGCCGGCGACTTCCCCGCGAACGCGCCCTTCCCGTCCCCCTGCTGGAAGGTCAGGGTGCCCGAGGAGTTGAGGGTGAGCAGATCACCGGTCCCGTCGGGCTCGGCGAAATCTCCCACGTGATCGTGGCGCACGGCGCCCGCCGCGCTCAGCGCGACCGTGCCCCGCGCCTCCAGAGGCGCTCCCGATCCGTCCGCGGGGCGCACGGCCAGCGTCCAGTCGTACCTGCCGTTGGGGAAGAACTTGTCGCCCGCGGCCGAGAGGTCCGCTCCGTGCCAACCCACGGCCAGTGCACCCCCGGTGGCGCCGCCGTCGGCCGTGTCCACGACCGCGCCGGTGCTCCGGGCACGGACGGTCAGCTTCCAGTCCGCCGCGGGCTTGGAGAGCAGCAGCGTGGTGAGCGTGTCCGGCTCGGCGTCCCGCGCCGTCGCGCGGACCGTCGCGGCATCATCGGCCGGGCCCATCAGCGTCAGCGGCTGCGTCGGCAGGCCTGACGGCACGAGGTGCACGCGCTCCTGAGCGTCGACGTAGGCGACATTGCTGCCGGACTTGTCGACGGTCCAGCGCACATGGCGCTGGGAGACGCCCGTGTCGGGCAGCTCTCCGATGTCGCGGGTGGCCGTCGTACCGCCCGCGACGGTGGTCAGCGCGAGCTTCCCGGCCTGCTTGTCGTGGGTGACCACATAGCCGTCGCCGAGCAGCGCCTCGCCCCCGGGAACGGAGAACGCCTTCTTCTCCGTACGGTCGTACACCCCCGCAGGACCGTCGGAGCCGCAGCTCCAGTACAGCCAGCGCCCCAGGGCCTGCAGCTCGGCAGGGTCGCAGCTGGCTCCGGTGGAGACCTCGTGGACCGTTTTCTTCGCCGTCAGGTCATAGCCCGTGAGCGTGCCCGGAGCGCTGCCCGGTGTCCACAGGAGGTCGCCCCAGAGGGCCGCGGCGCCGGGAGCGCGGGTCAACGCGGGCGACGCGTTGCTGCCGACACGGTGGACGTTCTGCTTGTCGTCCGTCGTGTGGATCACGTACTTGCCGGAGATGTCGGTGATGGTCCCGCCCTTCGGGACCGTGATCCTGTTCTCGGCCTCCGTGCCCGGTCCGTACACCCGGATCAAGTCGTCCGTCTGCTGGTGCTCCAGCCAGGCCATACGGCCGTCGTCGGTGCCGTGGATCTGGGAGCAGACGACGTCCTTCGCCGGGCAGTCGCTGCCGATCAGCACGTTCGCCCCCGGCGTGAACTCGGAGCGCTCGCCGAAGCGCGGGGTTTCGCCGGAAGGCAGGGCGTCGACCGTGCGGGCGTAGTCGTCGCGTAGGCCGCTCGATGTGTCGGTGACCAGCAACTTGCCTTGGGCGAGCGCCACTCCGCGGATCTCGGCCTTCGGCCTGGGCAGCGGCTTGGCGACGGCGACGACCGGCCGTCCGGTGCTGTCGGCGGCGATGCGCTGGATGGCCTGCTGTCCGTCGGCCGGGCCTATGACGACCGCCGTGCCGCCCGGTCCTGCCGAGATGCCGGGGCGGTTCATCTTCGCGACGAGCGTCACCGGGTCACCACCCGCGATCGGCGTCGCCTTCACCGTACCGGCGGCGCTGCCGGTACGGGGGCGGTACACCAGCCAGTCGCCGACCACCGCGAGGTCCTCGCGCGGCTGGACGGCGCCGCCGTCGAGGCGGGAGCGCACAGGAGCGGCGGACAGGTCGGCGCGGTCGAGGACCAGGACGTCCGCGGCCGAGCGGTTGTACATCGCCACGCGGTCGGAGGACGTGGCCGCCAGCGTGTAGCCGGCGGGCAAGGCCGTCGACCAGCTCCTGACCCGGCCGGTCCTGGCGTCGGCATCGATGACCCGGGTGGTCCCGTCCACCTTGCCAAGGAAGAACACGGACGACGCGTCGCCGCCCAGCGGCGCACCGACCACAGCACCCGTGGGCAGCCCGTGCACGGTCACGTCACGCGTCGCACCGTCCGCTTCCGGGGCCAGCAGATGCAGGGTGTTGACGCTGGTCCCGTCGTCGGCGGTCGTCTTCATGTTGGTGACGACCGTGGAACCGTAGGTCACCAGGTAGGTCTGTCCTTCCGCCTGCCGCAGCGTGCGCGTCGTACGCTCCACCGCGTCCCACAGCTCGACCGTGCCGTCGCCGGGCCGCCTGGCGAGGGTGTCGCTTCCTGTGGGGTCGGCGGCGAGCGACGTCATGGCCTCGGGCACGGGGAAAGTCTTCCCGTCCGCGTAACGCGTCCAGACGAGACGTGTCCCCCTGGGGTCATCCACGCTCTCCATGCGGTGGAAGACGCCCTTGCCGCCTGCTCCATCCGCTCCCTTGAGCTGCTCCACGCTGTACAGAGAAGCGGCCAGATCGCTGGTGCGCTGGGCTGCGGGCACCACGGACTCGGCGGCTGCCGGCGCGGCGGAGGCCGAAGGCAGCAGCGGGCTGAGCCCTGCCGCGACGGCTACGGAGACGGCTACGGCTATGCCGATGCGTCTCGCTCGATGATCACGTACAAAAGCATGACGAACCACGGGGTCCCCTCCCTTTCGGTCCGGCTCCCCACCGGACCGTCCTTCCGATCAAGCCTGAAGGTAACAGCGGGCATCGACCTCGATACGCCGAAGGGCCCGCACGACGTATTCGTCG
>NZ_JBHTSF010000196.1:0-15011 GCF_042795295.1 Streptomyces sp. NPDC056486 | reverse complement strand
GGCTGAATGAATTCAGCCCGTCCGGCGTTTGAGGATCAACTCGGCGGAGCCGGTGATCATCCGGTGCGGTGTGATGTGGTGCGCCGGGCGCCTAAGCCCACAGCTGACCCTGCAGCGTCTCGATCGCCGCTTCGGTCGTGGTCGCGGTGTAGACGCCGGTCGACAGGTACTTCCAGCCGCCGTCGGCCACCACGAAGACGATGTCGGCGGACTCCCCCGCGGCCACCGCCTTCTTGCCCACGCCGATCGCCGCGTGCAGCGCGGCCCCGGTGGAGACCCCGGCGAAGATCCCCTCCTGCTGGAGGAGCTCACGGGTCCGCGTCACCGCGTCCGCCGAGCCGACGGAGAAGCGGGTCGTCAGGACCGACGCGTCGTACAGCTCCGGGACGAAGCCCTCGTCCAGGTTCCGCAGGCCGTACACGAGGTCGTCGTAACGGGGCTCCGCCGCGACGATCTTGATGTCCGGCTTCTGCTCGCGCAGGAAGCGGCCCACGCCCATCAGCGTGCCCGTCGTGCCGAGGCCCGCCACGAAGTGGGTGACGGAAGGGAGGTCGGAGAGGATCTCCGGGCCGGTCGTCGCGTAGTGCGCGCCCGCGTTGTCCGGGTTTCCGTACTGGTAGAGCATCACCCAGTCCGGGTGCTCGGCCGCAAGCTCCTTGGCGACGCGTACCGCCGTGTTGGAGCCGCCTGCCGCCGGGGACGGGATGATCTCCGCGCCCCACATGGCGAGGAGCTCACGCCGCTCCTGCGAGGTGTTCTCCGGCATGACGCAGACGATGCGGTAGCCCTTGAGCTTGGCCGCCATCGCGAGCGAGATGCCCGTATTGCCGGACGTCGGCTCCAGGATCGTGCAGCCGGGCGTCAACCGCCCGTCCTTCTCCGCCTGTTCGACCATGTGCAGCGCCGGGCGGTCCTTGATGGAACCGGTCGGGTTCCGGTCCTCCAGCTTCGCCCAGATGCGGACGTCGTCGGAGGGGGAAAGGCGCGGCAGGCGGACGAGGGGCGTGTTGCCCACGGCCGCCAGCGGGGAGTCGTAGCGAGGCATCCGCGATCAGACCATGCCGCCGGCCACAGCCGGGAGGATCGTGACGCTGTCGCCGTCCGTGAGCTTGGTGGTGATGCCGTCCAGGAAGCGGACGTCCTCGTCGTTCAGGTACACGTTCACGAAGCGGCGCAGCTTGCCGTCGTCCACAATGCGCTCGGCGATGCCCGCGTGCCGCGAGTCGAGGTCGGTGAAGAGCTCGGCGAGGGTGTCCCCGCTGCCCTCGACGGCCTTGGCGCCGTCGGTGTAGGTGCGGAGGATGGTCGGGATGCGGACCTCGATGGCCATGGCTGGGGGCTCCTGTCGGGAGAAGTCACGTGGGTGGGCGCGCGGCGGCCCGGTCGTGCGAGTGCGTAAGTGCGGGTGCGTAACGCGTTACGCGGAGGTGACGCCGCGGCTCACGGCCGTACGGCGGCGGCTGTCAGCGCGAACAGATCGCGCTGGAAAGCCTGCACAAATCGACGTGCAGGCGCGCAACGAGCAGCATGCCCGGCATCTTGTCGCTCACGTCGTGGGGAACCATGCGGTCATCGTATCGATTCCCGGTCCGGGTTCTGGGCTGTGATCTCGGATGGTGGACGGATTGCGTCCATCACGTGGATGAGGGGAGCTCAGAGGCGGTCGGGGGCAGGTAGGTGACCGTCGGGGCGCCCGTAGCCGGATGCACCGCCACCTCCGCCGTCACTCCGTACACCTCGGCGAGGAGTTCGCTGGTCAGGACCTCTTTCGGCGGTCCTGAGGCGACGAGGCGGCCGGCGTCGAGCACGTACAGACGATCGCAGTAGTACGCCGCCAGATTGAGGTCGTGCAGGGCCAGGAGATTCGTCGTGCCGAGATCACGGACCAGGGAGAGGATCTCCAGTTGGTAGCGGATGTCCAGGTGGTTGGTGGGCTCGTCGAGCACGAGGATCGCCGGTTCCTGCACAAGGGCCCTCGCCACGAGCGCGCGCTGGCGCTCGCCGCCGGAGAGTCCGGCGAAGGTGCGGTGCGCGAGGTCTGCCGCGCCGACCCGTTCTAGGGCGTCGCCGACCAGGACGGCGTCCCGCGCGGTGTCCGCCTCCCAGAAGCGTTTGTGCGGGGAGCGGCCCATGGCGACGATCTGCCGGACGGTGAGCTCGAAGCCGGTGTGGCCGTCCTGCGGGACGGTGGCGATACGGCGGGCGCGGTCCTTGGCCGAGCGGGCCGCGAGGTCGTCGCCGTCCAGGAGTACGCGCCCTGTGGTGGGGGTGAGCGTGCCGTAGACGCAGCGCAGGAGGGTGGTCTTGCCGCTGCCGTTGGGGCCTACGAGGCCGATGGTCTCGCCTTGGGCGGCGTGCAGGGTGACGTCGCTCACGAGGGTCTTCTCAGCTACCTGGTAGGTGAGGGACTCCGTGCGCAGCACAGCAGGGTTGCTCATGCGGTTGCCTCCGTACGGTTCCTTCGCAGCATCCAGAGGAAGAACGGGCCGCCCGTCAGCGCCGTCAGGACGCCCACCGGGATGTCCTGCGGGGCCGCGACCGTGCGCGCCGCGAGGTCGGCGGTCACCAGGAACACCGCGCCCATCAGGGCCACCACCGGCAGGAGCGCCCGGTGTGCGGCGCCGACCAGCATCCGGGCCGCGTGCGGCACCATCAGACCGACGAAGCCGATGGCTCCGCTGTAGGCGACGAGTACGCCGGTCAGGAGCGAGGCGAGGACGAAGACGGCGGCGCGGAAGCGGGCCGTGTCCAGGCCGAGGACGGTGGCGCCCTCCTCCCCGACCAGGAGCAGGTCCAGGGGGCGGGCCAGGGCCACGAGCAGCGCCGTGCCCGCGATCAGGGCGGCGCCGGGCAGGGCGAGCATGTCCCAGCGGGCGCTGCCGAGGCCGCCGAGCGTCCAGTACAGGACTTCCTTCAGGTGGTCCGCGCTGTCCGCCATGATCAGGATCAGGCTGGTCAGGGCCGAGAGGATGTACGAGACGGCCACGCCCGCCAGAATCAGGCGGCCCGTGGCGAAGCCGCCGCCTCCCGACCTCGCCAGGGTGTAGACGACGAGCAGGGAGAGCAGGGCGCCCGCGAAGGCGGCGGCCGGGATGGTGACGGTGGTGGCCAGGCCCGCGCCCACGCCGAAGGCGCTGCCGAGGACGATGACGGCGACGGCTCCTGCGGAGGCGCCGGACGAGACGCCGAGGAGGAAGGGGTCGGCCAGGGGGTTTCTCACCAGGGCCTGGAGGACTGTGCCGATGACTGCCAGGCCCGCGCCTACGGCTGCGCCGAGCAGGACCCTGGGGAGTCTTACGTCCAGGACGATCGTACGGAACGGGGAGGGGTCTGCCCTCCCCGTGAGGATTTCCAGGACCTCGGGCGCCGGGATCCGGACGGAGCCCAGGGCGAGGCCTGCGACGATCGCGACCGCGAGGGCGGTGCAGAGTGCCGCGACGACTGTCGCGTAGCCCAGTCGTCTGCGGGTCCGTGCGGCCCTGGCGGGGCTCTCCCCAATCCCGCCCCTTCCCGGCTGTGACATTTGCGGCTCCGCCGCGTGGGGAGGCTCCGCCCCCGGGCCCCCGGACTGGTTGCCGTCGATCACCGGCTTCGCCGAGTTCGTCCTCAAACGCCGGACGGGCTGAGTAGATGCCGGGGCGGGGTGGGTGGGTGATGGCGCGGGGTGGGTGGGTGCCGGAGCCGGGTCGAGTTGTCGCCTGGTGGGCTGGAATCGTCTCCGCGCGAGCCCGAGCGATCGGGCGCCCGGCTGGAAAAGCCTCTTCACAGCTGGTCCGCCAGCTTGCTCACCGCCGCCGGTGCCCGTACCCCCACCACCGCGTCCGAAAGCGGCAGGACCGCGAAGCGCTTGTGCTTGATGGCGGGGACGTCTGCCAGGACCGGGTCGTCCAGGAGGCGCTTCTTCTTCTGGGCGACCGTCGTGCCGCCGTAGTCGAGGATCACGATCGTCTCGGGCTTGCGGTCGACCACCGATTCCCAGGACGCGTCGCCGAAGGACTTGTCCAGGTCGGCGAAGACGTTGCGGCCGCCCGCCCGTTCGATGATGTCGTTGCCGATGCCCCGGCCGCCCGCCGTGAACGCGGTCTTGTCGCCGCTGTCGTAGACGAAGACAGGGACGGGCTCGCGGTCCTTCGACTTCTTCGCCGCGGCGGTCAGTTCGCGTTCGGCGCCGCTCACCCACCGGTCGGCGCGCGCCCGTACCCCGAAGGTGGAACCGACCTCCCGCACCTCGCGGTAGACGTCGTCCATCGATACCGCCCGCTTCGCGCAGGCCTCGACGTCCAGGCGGCTCTCGATGCCGGACTTCGCCAGGGCCGCGCGGCTGCGGCCCTCGCCCGCCAGGAAGGCGCTCGCGTAGCCGCCGTAGACGAAGTCGGGGTCGGAGGCCAGGAGCTTCTCGTACGAGGGGTACTCCTTGGCCAGGACCGGGATGTCCGCGTACGCCTTCGCGTACTTCGGCAGGACCTTGTCGTCCAGGTACGCCGTTCCGGCCAGGTGGTCCTTCAGGCCCAGCTCCAGCATCACTTCCGTCGCGTGCTGGTTCATCGTCACGGCGCGCTTCGGCGGTGCGTCGTACGTCGTCTTCACGCCGCAGTTCGTGACCGTGTACGGGAAGCCTGCTGCCGTCGCGGCGGGCTTGTCCGAAGCGGAGTCCGCGGCGGACGAGCAGGCGGCGAGCGGGACGAGCAGGGCGGTGGCCGCGAGCAGGCGTATGGGGCGGGACATGGCTGAGCTGCCTCCTCCAGGGGATTCCGCGTCCCCTGCGTCGTGGGAGAAGAAGGCGGCAGGTCAGTTCCTGACTGCCCCGCCCGCGAAGGGTGGGGTCACAGTGGCGGGACCGTGCCGGATTCGCACCGGCTTCCTGGGTCCTGCCGCCTCAAAGGTGAGCTCAGTATGCCTGGACGACCTTCACCTCTTCTTCGGTGACCTCGCCGTCCACGATCCGGTAGGAGCGGAACTGGAAGTCGCCCGCGTCGTCGGCGTCGGCCGTGGAGACCAGGACGTAGTGGGCGCCCGGTTCGTTGGCGTACGTGATGTCCGTGCGCGAGGGGTACGCCTCGGTCGCCGTGTGCGAGTGGTAGACGATCACCGGCTCCTCGTCGCGGTCGTCCATCTCGCGGTAGAGCTTGAGGAGGTCGGTCGAGTCGAACTCGTAGAACGTGGGCGAGCGGGCCGCGTTCAGCATCGGGATGAAGCGCTCGGGGCGGCCGGTGCCCTCCGGGCCCGCGACCACACCGCAGGCCTCGTCGGGGTGGTCCTGGCGCGCGTGCGCGACGATCTGGTCGTGAAGGGCCTGGGTGAGGGTCAGCATGGCAGCCAGGATAAACAGAAGGGCCTGTCCGTACCGAAGAGTGGTACGGACAGGCCCACATGCTGGGATCAGGCGTTACGGCGCTACTTCTTCACCGTGTCCTGCGGCTCGGCCTCGCCGCCGCCCGTCGACTGCGAGTCGTTGCGCTTCTGCATGATCAGGTAGCCGACGCCCAGGATCAGGGCCCAGACGGGGGCCGCGTAGAGCGAGATCCGCGCGTCCTTGTCGACGCCCATCATCACGATCACCATCGCGATGAAGGCGAGCGCGAACCAGCTCGTGTACGGGGCGCCCGGCGCCCGGAAGGTGGACTGCGGCAGCTCGCCGCGGTCGGCCTTGCGGCGGTACTTGATCTGGCAGACCAGGATCATGATCCAGGCCCACATGCCGGAGATGGTCGCGAAGGAGACGACGTAGTTGAACGCCTCGCCCGGCCACTGGTAGTTGATCCAGACGCCGACCAGCATCAGCGCGGCGGAGAAGGTCGTGCCGACCAGGGGCAGGCCGTTCTTCGTGAGCTTGGTGAAGAACTTCGGGCCCTGGCCGTTCATCGCCAGGTCGCGCAGCATGCGGCCGGTGGAGTACATGCCGGAGTTGCAGGAGGAGAGCGCGGCCGTCAGGACGACGAAGTTGACGATCGCAGCGCCGACGCCGAGGCCCATCTTGTCGAAGGCGGCGACGAACGGCGAGACGCCCGGCACGAACTCCGTCCACGGCACGACCGAGAGGATCATGATGAGCGCGCCGACGTAGAAGACGGCGATGCGCCACGGCACGGTGTTGATGGCCTTGGGCAGGACGGTCTTGGGGTCCTTGGACTCGCCCGCGGTGACGCCGACGAGCTCGACGGCGAGGAAGGCGAACATCACGATCTGCAGCGTCATCAGCGTGGAGCCGATGCCGTTGGGGAAGAAGCCGCCCTGGTCCCACAGGTGGGAGACGGATGCGGTGTCACCGGCGTCGGAGAAGCCGATGGTGAGGATGCCGGCGCAGATCAGGATCATGCCGATGATCGCGGTGACCTTGACCATCGAGAACCAGAACTCGAGCTCACCGAAGAGCTTCACGGAGATCAGGTTGGCGCCGTACAGGATGACCGTGAAGATCAGCGCGTAACCCCATTGTGGAATGGAGTCGTGTGTCCAGTACTGCATGTACTGGGCCGCTGCCGTTACTTCTGTG
The DNA here is from genome assembly GCF_042795295.1 of Streptomyces sp. NPDC056486. Taxonomy (NCBI): domain Bacteria; kingdom Bacillati; phylum Actinomycetota; class Actinomycetes; order Kitasatosporales; family Streptomycetaceae; genus Streptomyces; species Streptomyces sp. NPDC056486. Next base: position 8,518 of record NZ_JBHTSF010000196.1, on the reverse strand, counting down.
ATGCCGGTGACGACCCAGAAGAGCCAGTACGTCCAGCCGGTCACGTACCCGAAGAACGGGCCGATGAATTCACGCGCGTACTCCGAGAAGGAGCCCGACACGGCGCGGTACATGAGCAGCTCGCCCAGGGCCCGCATGATGAAGAAGATGACGAGGCCGGCGATGGCGTACGCCAGGATGAGGCTCGGACCGGCCTTGTGAATGGCCTTGCCCGCGCCGAGGAACAGGCCGGTGCCGATGGCACCGCCGATCGCGATCATCTGGATCTGCCGGGCACCTAGCCCGCGCTGATAACCCTCGCCTGACGAGCCGGGCGAACCGCCCGTGCCGTCGGCCTCATTGCCGTCGTGATGCTCTTCGACCTGCGCTGAGGTCATGGTGACGCCTTTCTCCACGCTGATCCGTGCCCGCAGTCTGCGTATGGCCACGGGTCAGGTCCTGATCCCCCCGGATATGGATGGAGTGCTACCGGCGGTCTGCCGGCCCGAGCGCCACCCCGTGACATGGGTGGCGTCACCGAGTGGTCGTGAAGATTTATCACGGTCGCAACAGTGATCGGCCCGGCCACGTGTGGCTCACGTCACGAGAAGAAGCGGACAAAATTCCCCCACCGCGTCAAAGGTGGGCAGTGAAGTGACGCGATCGTTATCCGGATTTGAGCGTCCGCTGAGCGAACGAGGGGTAACCGCTGCTACATACACCGACTTTGCGGGTGTGACCAAGTCGATGAGCTGACCGATGGCCTGGCTGATGGCCCAACCGATGGCCTAACCGATGAGCGTGCCCACCAGCGTCTCCTGCAGGCCGCCGAGCCAGAGATACGCCATCACCATCGGCTTGCGCGGATCGGAGTCCGGCAGCTGGAAGAGCAGGTCCGTGTCGTCCTCGTCGGTCACTTCGAGGCGGGCGCCGATCGCGAGGCGCAGGTCGTTGAGCGCGCCGAGCCAGTGCTGCGACTCGTCGGTGGACAGCTTCAGTACGGCGCCGCCCTCACCCTTCGACGTCATGGCGTCGAGGGAGCGGATCACCACCAGTGCGTCGTCGCGCTTCTTGGCCCGCAGGTCGTTCTCGGTGAAGCGCCTGAACTCCGACGAGTACGCGCGCAGTTCGTCCTCATCGGCCTTCTCGCTGCCGGGACCTCCGTAGGCGTCCGGCAGGAGCCGCTGGAGAACCGGGTCGGTGGGCGGCTCGCTCGGGCCCTCCGCGAACAGCTCCGCGAGGGGGTCGTCGGAGGCGTCCTCGGCCGGGCCCGGGCCGATCAGCTCCAGGAGCTGCACGGCGAGGGAGCGGATGATCGAGATCTCGACCTCGTCGAGCGCGACGGCGGCGCCGCCCCCGGGGATGGCTTCGAATTGTCCTGGCATCAGATGCGTCGCTACTTCCGGTCCTGCTGGAGGGTGGCCCAAAGTCCGTACCCGTGCATGGCCTGTACGTCGCGCTCCATCTCCTCGCGGGAGCCGGTGGAGACGACGGCTCGGCCCTTCTGGTGCACGTCCATCATCAGCTTCGTGGCCTTCTCCTTCGAGTACCCGAAGTAGGACTGGAACACATAGGCCACGTAACTCATCAAGTTGACCGGGTCGTTATGGACGAGCGTGATCCATGGGACATCCGGCTCCGGGACGGCGAAGGTTTCTTCGTCCGATTCCGGGCGGGTGATCTCTGCGGGAGCCGTACTCACTTGTCCCATGCTGCCACTCGCAGGGGGGCCTCGCACAAATGGGCTCAGGAAATCGTCAGAGTGACGAGATGCGGGGTAGCATCCTTCGTATGAACACAGCGGACCTTGGGCTGCCGGTGGATGTTCCGTCGACCGCGCTCTTCACGGATCACTACGAGCTCACGATGCTGCAGGCCGCGCTGAAGGCCGGCACCGCCGATCGGCGCTCCGTCTTCGAGGCCTTCACGCGCAGACTGCCCGAGGGGCGCCGCTATGGAGTGGTGGCCGGAACCGGCCGGGTCCTGGACGCCGTCGAGAACTTCCGCTTCGACGCCGACGTCATCGGATTCCTGCGCGAGCGTCAGGTCGTCGACGAGGCGACCCTGGAGTGGCTCGCGGCCTACCGCTTCAGCGGCGACATCTGGGGCTACCCGGAGGGCGAGGTCTACTTCCCGGGCTCGCCCATCCTGCGCGTCGAGGGCTCCTTCGCGGAGTGCGTGCTCCTGGAGACGGTGATCCTCTCCATCCTCAACCACGACTCGGCGATCGCGGCCGCAGCCTCCCGGATGGCATCGGCCGCCGGGGAGCGCCCGCTGATCGAGATGGGCGCACGGCGTACGCACGAGCTGGCGGCCGTCGCCGCATCGCGCGCCGCGTACGTCGGCGGCTTCACCACCACGTCCGACCTGGCGGCAGGGTTCCGCTACGACATCCCCACGGTCGGCACGTCGGCCCACGCCTTCACCCTGCTTCACGACAACGAACGCGACGCCTTCCGCGCCCAGGTCGACTCGCTCGGCCCCGGCACGACCCTGCTCGTCGACACGTACGACGTGACCCAGGCCGTCCGCACCGCCGTCGAGGTCGCCGGGCCCGAGCTCGGTGCCGTGCGCATCGACTCCGGTGACCTGCTCCTGGTCGCACACCGGGTGCGCGACCAGCTGGACGAACTCGGCGCCACGAAGACGAAGATCGTCGTGACCTCCGACCTCGACGAGTACGCCATCGCCTCGCTCGCGGCGGCGCCCGTGGACGCGTACGGCGTGGGCACGCAGCTCGTCACCGGGTCCGGGCACCCGACCTGTTCGATGGTCTACAAGCTGGTGGCCCGCGCCCACTCGGCGGACCCGAAGGCTCCCCTTGAGCCGGTGGCCAAGAAGTCGCTCGGCGCGAAGTCCTCCGTGGGCGGCCGCAAGTGGGCCGCGCGGCGGCCGGACGAGCACGGGGTCGCCGAGGCCGAGGTGATCGGCACGGGCGCCGTGCCGGCGGAGCTCGCCGACCACCAGCTCCTCGTCGAGCTGGTCAAGGGCGGTGAGGTGGTGGCGCGTGAGCCGCTCGACACCGTGCGCGACCGGCACGCGGCGGCGCGGGAGCGGCTTCCGCTGTCGGCCACACAGCTCTCCAAGGGCGAGGCCGTCATCCCGACGGAATACGTCTGACCCGACACGGAATGCGCCTGACCTGGCCGAATGTGTCCGACGCCGCGGATACGTCCGATTGTGCGCCGGAGCGCGGAGCGGGGCGTTCGAACGCCCACTCCCGCAATGCGTTCGAAGTCTCTACTCTCGGGTCATCCGGCCGAGCCCCCCACACCTACGAGTCTTTGCCGAGCCGAAGGACACCCGATGCGCCGCGCCCTGATCGTCGTCGATGTGCAGAACGACTTCTGCGAGGGCGGCAGCCTCGCGGTCAACGGGGGAGCTGATGTGGCCGCCGCGATCACCGAGCTGATCGGGCAGGCGCCCGCGGGCTACCGGCACGTGGTGGCCACCCGCGATCACCACATCGATCCGGGCGACCACTTCTCTGACCAGCCGGACTACGTGCACTCCTGGCCCCCGCACTGCGTGGCGGGCACGGAGGGGGGCGGGTTCCACCCGAACTTCGCGCCGGTCGTCGCGTCCGGTGCGATCGAGGCGGTCTTCGACAAGGGGGCCCACTCGGCCGCCTACAGCGGGTTCGAGGGGGCCGACGAGAACGGCGTCACGCTGGCGGACTGGCTGCGGGCCCGGAAGATCACCGATCTGGACGTGGTGGGGATCGCCACGGACCACTGCGTGCGCGCCACGGCCCTCGACGCGGTGCGGGAGGGGTTCGGCACGACGATCCTGCTCGACCTGACCGCCGGTGTGTCCAAGGAGACGACCGAGCGGGCCCTGGAGGAGCTGCGGGCAGCCGGGGTGGAGCTGACGGGCAAGCCGATCGTCTAGCGCCCTGTGCGGGGCGCAGGGCAGCGCCCCGTAAGGGGCGCGGGGCTGTGACACATGCGGCTTCGCCGCGCGGGCGCGATCAGCCCCCACCGGGCCCGCAGGAACAGATCACACGCCAGAGGTGCTGGCCTCCGGCCGCCCGGGTCTCTGGCCCTGGAGCGCCTGCCGCTTCAGGGCTCTTATGGGATGCCAGAGCTCAGCCGCAGCGTCAGGCGCCGTACGCCATATCAGCCCGTCCGGGTGGTGAAGCACCGCCGTGATCTCGTCCGGCGTGGGCGGCTCTGCGTTGCCCCGCAGGTAGACGGCGCGCATGCCCAGATTCCGCAGGCGCGTCAGCGCCCTGGCGCGGTTCATCGCGTGGACGATCATCCGGACATTGCCGCCGCCCATGGCCGGGCTCGGCAGGGTCAAGGCCACCACCACACTGCCGTTCGGCAGCTTGCTGAAACCTCCTGCGGACATGGCTGGTCACACCCCCGTGAGACGTCGCACGGGACCCCTGGCCGGGCCCCGTGTCAATAAGGAATCCACAGGACGCACCTAAACACGATCGGCCGCCGCCCGCTAGAGGGCGACGGCCGATCATGGCTTGAGCTGCGAAAACGCTAATTACTTCTTGGAGGGGCCCACCTGGACCGTGATCGAGGAGCCATCCTTCGGCTGCTTGATGATCTTGATCTGGGTGTTGGTGTCAGTGACCTTGACACTTCCCGTGCCGTTCTCCTTGTACCAGTAGGTGCCCTTGTGGTCGTCGAAGACCGAGGCACCCTTCTGGGACTTGATCTTCAGCGCGACGTCCGCGTTGTGGAGCGTGAACTTGTCCGTCGCGTACTTGCTGAAGGGCGCGTCGAACGGCTGGATCTTGTTCCGCAGCAGCGTGCCGTCCGCCCACTTGAGCGGCTTGGCGTGCGCGTCCACCGGAAGGATCAGACCCTCGCCCGGGTGGGCGCTGGTGTTGTTGTCCTTCTGCGAGGTGTCCCACTGCCAGACCATGAGGCCGGTCTGGTACGCGTAGTGCTCCACCCAGTCCGGACGGGACTTGGAGAAGCCGAAGTTGTACGGGCCGTTCTTCAGGGTCTTGTCGTACGACACGTACTGCCGGTTCTCGGCGAGGTAGTACTGGTCGTACTTCTTGGTGAAGGACTCACCGATGCGCGAAAAGCCCTTCGCCGTCCAGCCGTTGTCGTCGCCCTCGGCGCCGTCCTCGAAGAGCTTGGCGCCGTCAGCGGTGACCGCGAGCGCGTCGGCCGTGAAGCCCTTGCCGCCCGCACCGCCGTCCGTCGAGTACCGGAACCGGACGTCGATCTTCTTGCCGGCGTACGCGTCGAGCGGGAACGCCAGCTTCTTGTACGCACCCGACGCACCGGTCAACGCGGGCTTGTCACCGGCGTCGCGCGGGATGGGCTTGCCGTCAGCCGTGCCGTCCACCGGCGTCCAGTTGGCGCCGCCGTCCGTCGACACCTCGGTGTAGAGGTAGTCGTAGTTGGCCTCGATGTCCCACCAACCGTCCAGGGACAGCTCGGCCTTGGACTTGCCGGTCAGGTCCACCGAGCGCGTCAGGGTGTTCTTGAGGTCGTCGCCCTGGTCGCTCCACCACTGCTTGGAGCCCTCGGTCGGCTTGGTCACCGTGGTGGTGACGGCCTTCTTCGGCAGGTCGACGACGAGCGCCTGGCGGTGCCTGGTGTTGTACTCCGAGACGCCCAGCTTGTGCTCGGACGTCGTCGCGGCCTTGGCCTTCGCGTAGTCGAGCCAGCCCAGCTGGAACTTGTCCCAGGCGGTCATGTCGCCGGGCAGGTCACCGATGGCGTTCTTGCCGGTGCCGAGCCAGGAGCCTGCCGACATCAGCGACCAGAAGCCGACCGAGTTCTCGCCCTTGCCCGAGGTGTCGTACAGGTCGGGCAGGCCCAGGTCGTGGCCGTACTCGTGGGCGAAGACGCCGAGGCCGCCGTTCTCCGGCTGCATCGTGTAGTCGCCGACCCAGATGCCCGAGTCGCCGATCTGCGTGCCGCCCGCCTTGTTCTTGCCGGGGCCCGTGTTGCCCGCGTCGTTGCCGTACGCGTACCAGCGGTGCGCCCAGAGGGCGTTCTCGCCCTCGGCGCCGCCACCGGCCGACTCGTCCTCGCCCGCGTGCACGAGCTGGAAGTGGTCGATGTAGCCGTCCGGCTCGTTGAAGTTGCCGTCGCCGTCGAAGTCGTAGCGGTCCCAGAGGTCGTACTTGGCGAGGTCGGCCTTGATCTGGTCGTCCGTGCGGCCCTGGGCCTTCTGGTCCTTGGTCCAGGCGGTCACGCCGTCCTTGACCGCATCCCAGACGTTGGGGCAGTTGGTGTCGCCGCAGTAGTTCGAGCCGTAACGGGCCTCGTTGTAGTCGACCTTGACCCAGTCGGAGACCTCACCGTCGACCGAGTAACGGCCGGACGAGGTCTTCTCGTAGTAGGTCTTCAGGGACTCCTTCTTCTTGCCCTTGGAGTCCTTGCCCTCACCGAAGTAGAGGTCCTGGAAGTGCTTCTTGTTGTAGTCCTTCTGCCAGGCCGTGCTGTTGTCCTTCGCACGGTCCGGCTCGGCTATCTTGTTGTGCGCCGGTCCCGGCTTGCCCCCGTACTTCTTGACGGGCGCCTCGGGGCCGTCCGCCCCGTCGGGGTCGTACATGGTGGTGTCGTCCACCTTGTCCCCGAACTCCACCAGGATCGTGAAGATCTTGTCGGTCTTCTCCCGGCCAAGCTCGACGTACTTCTTGTCGTCGAGCTTCACGACCTGGGAGCCGCCGCGCTTCTGCACCTTGGCGTCGCCCTTGACGACCTGCTGGAGGGCCGCCTTGCGCTGCTGCGCCTGCTGCTTGCTGAAGGGCCCGTCGAGGTCGTGGTCGACCTGCGCCTTGGCCCTGCTCGGGTCCTGCCGGTCGATGGCGGGAGCCCCGGTGGACCCTCCGTCCTCGGCCGATGCGGTGGCTGCCGAGAACGTGGCGGCTGCCGCGGCCATCGCCACGGCAGCCGCGGTGGCTCTGAACGTCCGTCTTCTGACTGTCACTTGATGCTGTCCTCCCCCGCGTCCGCGCGAAGGCGGGCCGAGAGCCCCGGTCGGAGGAGGTCCGCGCGCGATACGCGTCACAAGTGACGACATTCGACCGGAGATACGGGAGAAAAGACAGACCTTGACTTGAGCAGGCCAAGTGCACTATGTAGACCTGGAGGTCCGCTATCCGAACGCGTGCGCCCGCCCGTCCGCATGGTCAACAGGCGCGTCACACCGTCCACTTGGTGGACCTCATGAACCCGTGCGCCCCCTGTGCTACCGCACCGTGGGTTAGGTCACGCTTACTGCCCGTTCCCGTCGGGCATGCAGCGGATTAGAGTCATTCGTCGGTGCGTCACAGCGCGAGGCGGCACATATCAAGTCGCCGCAGCCGAGCACCCTTTGATTCGCGTTACAGCTTCATATTGGGTCCGATCATCCCCGCATCCGCATTCCCGAGGACGGATTACGCCATGCCTCGTCCCATGTCGCTGCCTCGTCCGACCCCTGCTCAGGTCACTTACGGCACGCTGACGGTCATTTTCTCGACGCTCGCCATGCTCTTGCTCTCCCAGACGAGTTCGGGCGTCGGAGTCGCGGTGATAGCCGTCGCCGCGCTCGGCCTCGGATTACTCGTGGCAATGACTGTTCCCCAACCGAAACCCGCTGCCTCACCGGCCGCGGATACCGCGCCGGCCGCAGAGGCCGCTCCCGCCCCACTGGCCGCCGAGGGGCGCGTTCCGGTACAGCGGGTCGCCGCTCCCGTGCTTGCCGAGCCCCTACGCGAGCCGGCGGGCCCGTGAGGTTCACGAGCCCGCCGATTCTGCCGCTTCTGCTGCCGCACCTGTTGCCGCCGCGGTAGCTGTGCCCTTTGCCGTCAGCCGGTGCTGACCACCACCGTCTTGGCCGCCTTGTCGTGCAGGCCCTGCTTGTAGGGCTTGTCGAAGAAACTCCAGCCGCCGCAGATCGCTGTCCAGATGCAGGCGCAGCAGAAGGCGAACGGCAGCCAGAGCACGGCCGCGCGGACGAGCGCGGTCTGCAGGGTGGGGGTCGCCCCGTCATTGAGGTTCGCGACCCTCAGCCCCAGCCACTTCTTGCCCAGGGTCTGGCCCGTCTTGGAGATCATGAAGGTGTCGTACGCGATGTAGAGCACGGCGGCGAGCAGGGACTGCCCGAAGCTCTTCCCGTACTGGACCTCGTCCGGGTCGACGTCGAGCTCGCTCGTGCCGAAGGCCCAGGAGAGCAGCCAGACGATCACGCCGATGATGATCATGTCGAGGATGCGGGCGAGTACGCGCTTGCCGCTCGGTGCCAGGGGCGGCATACCGGCGAGGGGGTCACCGGCGCCGCCGTAGGGATCTCCGCCTCCGCTGCCGCTTCCGCCGTACGGCGGGGGTGGCGGGGGCGTGCCGTACGGGGAGCCGCCGCCGTCCTGCGGGGGCGTGCTGTAAGGAGAGCCGCCGCTGCTGTCCTGCGGGGGCTGCTTCCTGAAGGGGTCGTTGTCGTCGGGGGGCGGCGGGTATTGCGGCGGTTCGGTACTCATGGGCTGAGTCGACCGCGAGTGCGCCGGGGGCGCATCCGGCGAGCGGCTGTCTGGGTTAAGGGGTGTCCTCGAGCGCCGGACGGGCTGAAATCTTTC
>NZ_JBHTSF010000195.1:0-15472 GCF_042795295.1 Streptomyces sp. NPDC056486 | reverse complement strand
GGTGGGGGGCCGCCGGCCGGGGGGCGGGGGCCCCCCCCCACATCCCCCCCGGGGGCGGCGGGCCCGGCGGGGGGGGGGGGGGGCGGGCGGGGCCCCGGGCCGCCGCCCTTGTTTGTGCCCGCCGCCCACGGCGGGGTCCGTGTGTCACACGGTGGTCGTACGTCGGCGAGGCGCCGAGACCGCGGGGACGAGAACGGTCAGTACGACCACGGCGGCGAGCACCCAGAACGCCCGGTTCTGCTGGCCCTGGTGGGATGTGGTGGCCAGTGCCGCGGTGAGCGCCGCGATGCCGTTCACACCAGCCGCGGAGCCGATGTTGCGCAGCATCGTCGCGGCCGAGGTCGCAACGCCCAACTGCTCGGGAGGCGACTGGTCCTGGATGAGTGCGAGTGTCGTCGCCGTGACAGCCCCGGTTCCGACGCCGGCCAGCATGCCTGCCAGCCACGCGAGTTCACCGGTCGCGCTGAGAGAGGCACTGGCCAGCAGGGCCACAGAGCCCATGACCATCGGCGGCCGGTAGCCATGTTTGGCAACGAGCCCGCCCGTGGTGGCGCTGCCCGCGACCCAGCCGAGCGCGGCAAGGCCGACGACCACAGCGATCTGAGTGGTCGACGTCCCGGCAGCAGCAAGCCGGACGGGCAGGACCGTGACTGTCGCGTACATCACGACGCAAGCGCCGACAGTGGCGAGAGCCGCTCCCGCGGACGGGGTGCGGGCGAGGATCTGGCGCGGCACCAGGCCACCGCCGAAGCGGCGGACCAGGGCCAGAGCCACCAGGCCGATGAGCGCGGCAAGGACGCCGCCGAGCGTTCCGATACCGAGGGAACCACCCTGCAGACCGACGAGGAACAGCGCCGAGCCGCCCGTGACCAGCAGGTACTCTCCGGCCGGGAACCCGGAGCGCTTCCCCTGCCCTGCCCCGGCGGCCTCCCGCCGGGGCAGGGCGAGGGTGATCGCAAGGACGACGAGCGCGCACAGGGGCACGTTGATGAAGAACACCCACCGCCAGCCCCATGTTTCGGTGACCGCCGCCCCGACGACCGGCCCCAGGACGGCGGCCACTCCCCAGACCATGCTCAGCATCGACTGCGCCTTGGCACGTCGTTCCGGACCGAAGACACGTCCGACGATCACGTAGCTGGAGACCACGATCGCTCCTGCCGCCAGACCGTGCAGGACGCGGGCGGCGACCAGCACGCCGAAGGATCCCGCAAGCCCGGCGAGGACCGAGGCGCCAAGGAAGACCAGCGTCGCTCCGACGGCGAGCACCCGGTCGTCAAGACGGTCGGCGACCCAGCCGGCCAACGGCGTGCCGGCCACCTGCGCCAGCATGAACCCGGAGACCAGCCAGGCGTATCCGCCGCCCGAACCGCCACCGACGTCCGAGAGGACGCTGGGCAGGACAGTGCCCATGACGGTGGCGTCCATCGCGGCCAGGAGCAGGCCGAGCACGGCCGCTCCCACCGCGATCTTCCCCCCGGCCACGGCCGACCGAGTGGGCGCCGCTTCGCTCGGGGCGACGCCGGCCCCTACAGCCGATGACGTCACGGCCGGGCCCCCACGACGCTCGGTACCTTTGCCGGTGGCTCGACAGCCGCGGCGTGGATGCGGTCCACCCCGGAGAACTCGGTGATGAGCTGGGTGAGTTCGTCATCGAGGATTTCATCGACGCTGTAGAGAGTTCCATCGGCGGCGAAGACCTTGCCGCCGAACGCCTTGGTCATCTCCAGCTGCACGGCGGCCGCCGGGTTGTCCGTGACGAAGTCGATGTCGAGCAGCTGCCTGGTCGCCGCCTCGAAGGACGCTGCCAGAGTCCGGTTCAACTCCTCTATCTGGCCCAGGAGTTCACGTACCCGCTGCTGTTGTTGCGAGGTCAGCGCCGGGTAGATCAGCTTCATCGCCACATGGTCGATCTTCACGTGGCGGGCCTCGTCGAGGCCGTGGGTGTGCAGGAGCCGGGTGAAGAAGCGGGCACGGTCCGGGTCGAGCGCATCGGTGCGGTGCTCGAAGACAGTGATCACTGACTCCCCGACGTACGCCGAACAGCACAGCGCGACGAGCTTGACGTAGGGGTGGTCATCCGTACGGAAGACCTCAAGGCGCTCGTCGAACAGAGCCTTGTGCACGCGGGGTTCGGCACCGGAGAGGGCTCGCACATAGCGATAGAAGGTGTTCGCGTGCTGGATTTCCTCGGCGGCGAAGCAGGACAGCGCGTTGTGCAGCTCGTGCCCCAGGTTGATGGGGTCACGCAGGTCGTGCAGCTCCCCCATGACCATGGCCATGACAGTGCTCACATGGCGTTCGATCTCGGCGAGCTGGGCGAGTTCCTTGGTGAGATAGGCGACTGCCTGCGCTTCGTGGCCCCTCTCGCCGTAGGCGACGACGGAGACAAATTCCCGCTCCGCCCGGGTGCCGGCTTCCGCCCAGTCGAAGGCGTTGGGGTGGAAGGTGTTGATGTGCGCGAGCCGGGTGACCGAGGCGAGCTCGGTGCGTACGGCCTCGGCGATGCCATCGAACTGGTCAGGACTGGTCATTCTCGTACTCCTTGTAACCGTCTTGGAGCCCGATGGAGATGTCGCGGATGCGCACCCAGCCCTGGGCGATGAACTCACTGTCCCGCAGCTTCTCGATGAAGAAGTAGTACGTCTTGATGTCGTCGGTCTCGACGAACAGAAAGTCGGAGTAGTCCGTGGCGAACGCCTCGGCGTCGAAGTGACGGACCGACATCTTGTCGACGAACGGGCCGACGATCTCCTTCTGGAAGACCTGCTCCTTCTCGCTCCGCTGCTCCCGGCTCAACCGCAGCCAGGAGATGTCGAATTCGTAGCGGATGATGATGCCGTACTTCATGATCAGCTCCTGGCGTAGCTCTGGGCGTTGAGGATGGCGCGGTCGGGATCGGTGATCGCCCGTCGGCCGTGCATGACGCGGGTGTTGTCGATGAGGACGATGTCCCCGTCCTCCCACTGGACTTCCTCGGTGACCTTCTCGGCGGCCTCGGTGTACTCGACGATCACGTCGTCGGGTATCTCGGAGCCGTCGGCGAAGCGGATGTCGGGAGCCTCGTAGTTGAATGAGGGGCCCAGGAGGCTGTTGGCCCAGGCAGTGCGGGTGGATCGCCGGGTGGGGTGGGCCGCGTGTGCGGTGTACTCGTAGGTCAGGGACCCGTCCGGGCCCTCGGTGAAGGTCACATCGGCCCCGTCGTTCGCCAGGGCGTAGAGACTGCCGACCGTCATCTGGCCGGGGTGCAGAGCACCGCCGGAGAGGTGGGCGGCGAGCCGCTGCCACATGGCCTGCGGGACATTGCGCGAGTACTTCACCGGCTGATCGGTGAAGACCTTCTTCGCGCGCTCGGACAGCGCGTCCCAGACGCGGAAGCCGTCGCAGACGGTCGTCTCGGACCCCGACTTGGCTGCCTTGAGGCAGTGGAACCAGAGCAGATCGGGAGCGAAGGGCGTGGCCCCGTTCTCCAGGTGGAGCCCGATGGGGTCGTGCCCGGAATCGACCTTCTGGGCGGCATCGCCGTGGAACGTACGTGCCGGGTCCAGGGTCGTGCGGGAGCTGTAGCGCCGGACCAACTCGTTGAACTCATCGATGTTCGGCGCGAATCCGCGGATGAGAAGGTGCCCGGAGTCGGCAAGGAGGCCGTCGAGACCCGCCTGGTAGAGCTCCGTGAAGTCGGTGTCCGCGCCGGAGGGAGTGACCATCAGGCCATCGCCGTCGCCGATTGCGGTGAGTCGCAGCGTGTTCTGCGCAAGAGTCATTTCGAGATCCCCGTTCTCGGAAGGATGTTCAGTGGACAAAAGACGTGCGGTGGGTCTACGCGGGAGTTGCCGTCACCAGGTCGTCGAAGAGGAGCTGACGTCGTGGCCGGCCCGTGACGGTGAAGTACGTGCGGCGGAGGTCGCCGCTGTCCGGGACGACGATGAAGCGCTCGGGCCTGTCGGTCTCCGCCAGGTGGCGCTCGGCGTGCTCGTGTGCCTGGCGCCTCGTCGCATCGGGATCGGCACCCTCGGAGGTGACCAGAACGGCCGTGAGGTGTTCCATGCCCTCGCCGAACACGACGGAGTCCACCACTGAGGGGCAGCTGCGCAAGCTTCCTTCGACCCATTCCGGCGAGACGTTGCGACCGTGACTGGTGATGATCACGTTCTTCAGGCGGCCGAGGATCCGGATGTAGCCGTCCCCGTCGATCTCGGCACGGTCTCCGGTGTGCAGCCATCCGTCCTCATCGACGGGACGGCTTGTCGGGTCCTCGACGGTGTAACCGGCGAACAAGGACGTCGACTTCACCAGGAGCTCTCCGCCGTCCGAGAGCCTGACCCGGCAGTGCGGCAGGGGTCTGCCCACCGTGCCGGGCCTCCAGTGGTCGGGGGTGTTCCACGAGACCACCGAGCTGTTCTCGGACAGTCCGTACCCCTCGTGCACGCGCAACCCGGCAGCGTCCAGGCGGAGTTGCGCCTCGACGTCCACGGGCGCACCGCCTGCCATGAGGAACGGCCGCGCTCCGTCACCGAGGACCGTCCCCGCATCGGCCTGCTCGCCGCGGACCGCCTTGTCGAGGGCGCTCACCGCGGCCGGCGGAAGCACGGCGGCGGTCGGCCGCCCGGCCCTCATCCAGGTCACCACGTCGTCGGCGCGGGATCCGGCAGTACCGAGCAGCGCGGTGGACTCCGGCAGCAGAATCATGCGGCCGCCGTTGATGATCGGCAGGTACACGGCGGTGACCTGCTCGATGAGCAGGCTGAACGGCACCAGAGACAGGTAACGCGCGTAAACCCCGGCAGGTGAGACGGAGTTCAGCGATATCAGCAGGGCTTCGAGAGCCTGGGCGCGGATCTTCACGCCCTTGGGTGCTCCGGTGGTCCCCGACGTGTGGATGACCTTGATGATGCGTTCGTCCGGAGGCAGCTGCAGCTCGTCGGCGTCCACCACGCGGGTCCCCGCACCGCTGTCGGCCGCGATCGGGATGACGGTGACCGAGCCTTCCAGGCCCCACTCCACGAGCTTGCGGGCACCGGCTTCATCGGCCAGGCACAGCCGGACCTCCTTCAGCAGCGAGGCCGCCTGCTCACCGGAGAACGCCAGCGGCACGGGCACCTCGACGAGGCCGCCGAGAAGGAGCGCGAGATCCGCTGCCACCCATTCCGGCCCGTTGCCGGCGACAACGCCGATCGTGGTTCCGGGGGTTGCCCCGAGGTCGGCCAGCAGGCGACGTATCTGCCCGCTCCACCCGGCGAGGTCTCCGTAGGTGAAGGTCTCGGCTATGGAGCCGTCGGCGGCCAGTCGTTCGACGAGGACGTTGTCCCGGTGGCCGGGCGCATAAAGACTGTCGTAGATGTTCCTCATCGGGCGCCCGCTGTCTGCGTGGCCGGCGAGGCTTCCTGCCCCCAGGTGACAGTGAGGTGGTAGCCGGTCTCTGCCTCGCGGTTGATACCGGCGTCGAACGCCCGCAGGTCGATGAATCCCGCGACAGGAGAGGTGTCGTAATACGTCCCCCACTTGCCCCTCTGCGCGTGGGGCAGTGCCTCCTCCCGCGCTTCGGCGACGCTCGTGAACTGAAGCCCGATCCGCGCCAGGGTGCGGGCGAGCGGCTTGGTGACCGTGCAGAGCAGGTACGAAGCTCCGTTGCACCAGCAGAGCGCGGGCATCATCCGGATCAGCTGCAGGCCCGCGCCGGGTTCACTGGATGCCAGCGGCCCGACCTCGACCATGCTGGTCGGCTCGCATTCCGCGAGAGTCTGCCGGGAGATGACGGCAGCGGCCGCGTCACCCAGGTAGTTCTCGACGAAAAGGCTTCGTTCCCCCCCGTACGTCAGCCCCGCACAGGCCAGCGGGGTGACGTCCGATCCGTTGCCCTCGTCCGTGCACAGGGCGATGAAGCTGTCCGGTGACGGTTCGATGTGCGCCTGGTAGTCCCGTGCGTACCGATCTCTCGCGAGATCGGCACATGCTTGCCACAGCCCACTGCCGCGGCGAGCGATGTTGATGCGCATTGCCCCTCCGTTCGCATCACGGCCCGGCCAACCGGCCGGGCACGCCCCTCACTTTATGACCAGTAGTCATTTTTTGACAACTAGTTCAAACAAGAGGCGAGCGAACGGAAAATGAACAGGGGTCTACAGTCACCCTCGACCCGCTGCGACCACTACTCAGGGTGACTGTCCGGCGCATGCTGCGCGGCAACCGAGTCAACGACATCGGCCACCACCTGATGCAGCTTCACCACCTCTTCGACGCCCAACCGGGTCCAGCCCAGGCCGCTCACCATGGAGGTCATCACCTTCAGGCGGGCGTCCAGCCCCTCTTCACCCGCCCACAAGAAGCGTCGCGAGAGCAGATGCATGGCCGCGTACCCGAGGATGTAGGCGCGCAGGGCGTCCACCGCCACACCCGGTTCGACGTCGTCATTACTGAAGGCGCCCTCGGCGACACTGCGCTCCACGGCATACCCGACCACCTGCGTCATCTGCGCTTCGATGAGGTCGCGCCGCTTGAGCCGCTGCTCGGACGCGACTTCGCAGACGGCGTCCGTGCGCGCCGTGAGGCTGCACTCGAACAGCACCGGGGCCACCTCCGCGTGCCGCATATAGGCGAGGGTCATGCCATACATGGACCGCACCCCGTCCCACGGCAGATCCGCGATCGCCTGGAAGTACCGCAACTGCTGCCGGGCGCTCTCCGCGGAGAGCTCGATGAGCAGGTCCTCACGACAGGTGAAGTGGTTGTACACCGTGCCCTTGGAGTACCCCGCCTCCTCGGCGAGCTTCCCCAGAGTCAGGTTGTGGAAGCCGTCCCGGCAGATCATGTCCAGGGCGACACGCACCAGCTTCTGGTCACGTTCTGCTACTTCTTGGGCTTTCCTGTGAGTCGTTCGCATGGAAGCATTATGTATGACCAGCGGTCAAAGTTCGACAGTTGGTCAATGTATTGTCAAATTTTTCTTTGCCCGGACGCCGTCAGTCTGCGTCCTAGCCGCTGCTCGTGGACGAGGCGTCCCACAAGCGCTCCGCCGTACACGACGAAGCCCACCCCCACCAGCCAGGACTGCAGGATCAGCACCGTCCCGAACGGGCCGTAGGTCACCGCGTTCGACGCGATCAGCGGAGAGAAGACGAACTGCGAGAAGACCCGCAGCCCGAGCAGCCCCAACGCGGTGGCGGCGGCCCCGGGGGCCAGGGCCCGCCAGCGGATCCGGCCGCACAGGAGCAGTCGTTGCGACCACCAGAAGAAGAGGAACACGCCGATGGCGTCTCCCACGGTGATCAGGGCGGTTTCGACGGGGGACGACTCCTCCGGCGAGGGCGCGGTCACGAAGAGCAGCAGAAAGAAGACCAGCACGGCCAGCCAGACGACGTGCCGCCACATGGTGTGCCAGCGCGCCGCAGGCAAGTCCCACACGCGTTCGTAGCCGGTCTGGACGGCGGATCCGAAGGTCACGCCGAACGCGGCAAGGGCGGCGAGGCCGAACGCCGTGGTCCGCTGCAGCGCACGGCCCGGCACGCCGAACAGTCGCTCAATGTCCTCCTCCGGCACCTCGGACACCCCCAGGCCCTGCACCAGCCATCGGGCGAAGCCCTCTCCCCTCGCGAGGTCGGCCGCGGCGATGACGACGAGGAGGGGCACGAGCGTGAGAAAGCTGAGCGCCGCGAAGCCCATGGCTCGGTGCATCAGCTCCATCTCGCGCCCGCGGTTCCAGGCGAGGCCGACGACCGAGGCCGTGAGGCGGCGTTGGAGGCGCAGGAACCACTGTTCGTGCCGCGCGGAGCCGCCGCGGTTCGGCGTACCGGGTACTGGGGCCATACCGGTTCGACTACCCGTAATCGCCGCGGACCCAGTCCGGCGTACCGCCGAACGGGCTCGCGCACGCGGTCGCGTCGCGCACGCGCTTCCGCCGTCAGATCACAGGGCGCTCTCCAGTGCGGCGGTCGAGCGTTCCCTGAGGTGGCGGATCAGGGCGATGAGCACATCGCGGCTCGACTCCCGGTCCCTGGCGTCGCAGGCGACGACCGGTATGTGCTCGGAGATGTCCAGGGCGTCCCGTATCTCCTCGACGGGATGGTGCTTGGAGTCCGGGAAGACGTTGAGGGCGATGACGAAGGGCACGCCCTGTTGCTCCATCTCCTCGATCGCCCGGAAGCTGGACGCGAGGCGCCGTGTGTCCACCAGGACGACGGCCCCCAGGGCGCCCTTGAACAGGCCGTTCCACAGGAACCAGAAGCGCTCCTGGCCCGGTGTGCCGAACAGGTAGAGGACGAGCTGTTCGTTGAGGCCGATCCGCCCGAAGTCGAGGCTGACGGTGGTCTCGGTCTTGTCGGCGACCCCGATGAGGTGGTCGACGTCGGCGCTCGCCCGGGTGAGGGTCTCCTCGGTGGTGAGCGGTTTGATGTCGCTCACGGAGCGGACCATGGTGGTCTTGCCGGTGCCGAAGCCCCCGGCGATCATCACCTTGACCGAGCGGCTCCCGGCGGGCAGTGAGCCCGCCGGCGTCGGCCGGTCGGGACGGTCAAAGCCTTTGAAGTCCACGGAGTACCTCCTCGAGGAGCGCGATGTCCGCCCCATGGCCGGGTGTGGAAGCCGGGATGGGATCGCGGGCGTCCACCTGGCCTGCTTCCAACAGGTCGGCCACGAGCACGGCGAGAATGTTGAACGGCAGTCCGAGGTGGGCGCTCAGCTCGGCGGCCGACAGCGGATCGCGGCACCAGCGCACGATCTCCTCGTGCTCGTGCTGCATGCCGGGCGTGGGCGCCGGGGCGGAGCGGGAGACGATGAGGGTCGCCACATCGAGGCCGGCGGCCGGCCCGCCAGGAGCACTGCGCCCGCCGGTGAGCACGTAGTAGCGCTCGAGCCCTGACGGGTTCGTGGGCCGTGGGGGGCCGGGCCGGTGGGGACCGCTCATCCAGGATGCTCGTCCTGGCGCGCAGTGGTGCCGAGGAGCTCACCCATCCTGCGGGACAGGTCCCTCATCTGGTGACCGAGCAGCCCCTGGTCGAGTCCTTCCCTGGCGAGGACGCCGAGGTACGTCTCCGCTCCGGCCCGCACCACGAACAGGTGCCCGCCGTCGACCTCGATCATCGCGAGGCGCAACTGGCCGCCGTACTTGGGGAACTGGTCCGCGACGGGCTGGGCGAGCGCCTGCAGGCCCGCGACGACGGCGGCGAAGCGGTCCACGTCGTCCGGGTCCTCGGCTCCGTACGACGTGATGGCCTTGCCGTCGCTCGAAGCGACAAGCGCGAAGCGGATCTCCTGGATGCTCTCGGTCAGGTCGCGGAGCGCCCAGCTCACGTCCGTCATGTGCTGCGTCATGTGACTAGTCGCTCTCTTCGGTGCGGTGCTCGTCGGTCTCTCGTCCGGCTGTGGCGAAGGCCGCCATGCCGGTGAAGGACGCGTCCGGCGGTGCCACGGGCGCCGCGGGGCCTGTGCCCGTCGTGGCCTGTGGCTGCCCGGAGTCGGCCACCTTCGGGGAATGGGTGTGCTTGCTCCTGCGCCGGGGCAGGCCGCCCGGCGTGACATCCGCGGCGGGCACGGCCGGCGCGGCGGGCGGCTCGGTCCGGGGGGCCGGTGCCGCCACGGGGGCGGCCGGCAGCTCACTGAAGTACTTGTGCGGTACGACGACGACCACGGAGGTGCCGAGCCACGGCGAGTCGGCGAAGGCGACCTTGATGCCGTACTTGCGGGCGAGCGTGCCCACCACGCGCAGGCCCAGGTGTGCGTCGTCCGAGAGGCCGCCGAGGCCGGGGCCCGCCGAAACGCCCTCGAACGACTGCAGCACCTGCTGCTTCTTCTCGTCGGTCAGGCCCTTGCCCGCGTCCTGGATCTCGATGCCGACGCCGTTGGGCACCTCCTTGCCGGACACGACGACCGGCTCGGTGGACGGCGAGTAGCGCGCCGCGTTGTCCAGGAGGTGGGCGAAGATCAGCGTGAGGTGGTCCACCAGACCGCCGTCGACGCCGAGTTCGGGCAGCTGGCGCAGCTGGACCCGGTCGAAGTCCTTGATGCGGCCGATGCCGCCGCGTACGACGCTGAGAAGGCGCTGCGGCTCCTGCCACTGACGGCCGGGCCGGTCGGTGCCGCCGAGCACACCGATGCTGGCGGCCAGACAGTCGGCGGGGCCGATCGCCTGGTCGAGCTGCATCAGGCCCCGGGCGACGGCGGGGGTACCGCCGTGCTCGCCCTGCATCTCGTGCAGCCTGCCGCGGATCTTTCCGGTGAGCACATGGATCCGGCTGCCGATGCTGATCACGGCCTGCTGGGCGGATGTGCTGCGGTTGAACTCCTCCTCGACGGCGATCAGGCCGGTCCGCAGGACCTTGCGCAGTTCGAGCCTGAACTCCGGTGAGATGTCGGTCTCTTGGTCGAGGTCGAGCGGCAGGACGTCGTCGATCGCCTCGCCGCCGCGCAGGCCGGTGAAGGCCTTGGGCAGGAACTCGTCCGCCAGGCGGGCCACCAGGGCCTGCTGCTGGTCGAGGCGCCACTGCCACACCTTGGCCTCGTCGGCCTGGTGGGCTTCGAAGGCGGCGCGTTCACCTTCGTGCCGCCGCTCGATGGCGGCGACATGCTGCTGCCACTGCTGGGAGTGGTTCAGCTGGGCGGTGCGCGCGTCCTCGGCAACACGGCTCAACTCCCGCCGTGTGCGCAGCAGGAGGCGGATACACGCCGCGGCGGCCGCGGTTGCCGCGAGGCCCGCGACCGCGGTGGGCATGCGGGCCGGATCGGAGACGACGGCCAGGGCGGCGACGCTGGCCGCGCCCAGGCCTGTCGGTAACAGCCACCAGCTGTACCAGGCCGCGGGCGCCCGGGCTGCCGCCGACGGCGGAGTGGCAAGTTCCATCTGCATCCTCAAACCAACGCGATCGAAGAGTGGACAACCCCATCAGGGGTTCGCACCCATCGCATGTCGGTGCCCCTCCATAGGCGGCGGCACCTCCTCGATCACCTGCGTGATCCCCCGTGCGACAGCGCGACAGCGCCGTGGTGCGCGACAGACTCACATCGCGTCAACTCACGGCGCTGCAACGGAGCTTATCTGGTGAGGCGTGTGGTAGATCAACCCCGCAGGTGCGGGAGAAGAAGGGCTCTAGCCGTCCCACAGGTCTTGGTGGCGGCGGTGCGCGGGCGTCAGTCCCTGGGTGAAGTACTTGTCGTAGTACTCGCTCTCCACGTGGTGGGCCTGGAGCCAGATTCCGGGGACGTGGATCGCGTCCGTGTGCGCGGGGAAGCGGCGGTGCGTCCGGAGAATGTACGCGCAGATGTCGCGGGCGCAGTCGATCACCCGCTCCTCGTACTCGCTGGCCTCCGCCAGATAGCGCTGGCCGTAGTCCTCCCGGTAGATGCGGCTGAAGACGTCCTTGTCGCTGTAGACGCCCCCGGGGCCGAACTTCTCGCGGATCACCGTGTCCACCGCGTCGGACATCGACGCGAACGCCGGCGGACACGCGGCGGAGATCAGCTGCTCACCGCCCGGCGCTTTCAGGCCCACCGGGTGCGAGCGCACGTTGGCGTACTTGGGAAGCGGGATGTGCCAGCGCCACACGTCGGCCGGGCGCCAGCGCGGGGTGACGAAGGTGAAGCCGAGCATCCTGCCGTAGGTGCGGGAGAACTTGGGGTCCCCCAGGGCGATTTGAGGGTTGAGGGACGCGTGGATCCAGGCGCCCAGGCCCATCGCCTCGGCGACCAGCATGACGTTCTGGAGCAGCAGGTCCGCCTCGATCTGGGTGCGGAGCGGGCCGAGCGCCCCCAGCGGCAGCTTCACCTTCTCGTTCAGGAAGCCGCTCTTGACCCACTTCTTCACACCCGCAGGACGGTAGAAGTTCCGGTCGTCCACCAGGGTGGGCCGCGCCCCGTCCGGCTGTGTGAGCAGGTACATCAGGGCGTTGATGTACTGGTGGGACAGGTCCACCACCGGGAACAGGACCGTCGTGCCCGGCTGGTTGGACAGGAAGCGGTTCGAGTCCAGGTAGGCCGGGAAGTCCCGCAGGCCCTCCGCCACGTCGAGGCGGTGGTCGAGGACCTTGACCTTGGCCTGCCGTGCGCGGGCGGTCAGGGTCGGTGCGTCGAAGGGTTCCTCCGGCGCCGGGGGCAGCTTCCTCAGGTAGTACGTGCCGGTGTCGTTGATCAGGAAGAAGTGTGTGCCCTGCGCGTTGTCGGGGCTGCCCGCCGTGCGACCCGCCATGGTCAGGTTCGGCTTCGCCATGATCGGTTTGCCGTTCCGCGGGTCCTCGAAGGGGCGGTCGGGCATCGTGAGCCCGGTGCAGCCGGTGAGGGCGATCAGGACCGCTTCCTCAAGATCGGTCAGCGGCTGCGGGGCGTCCTTGGAGACGTAACTCATCGATCCCGCGGGGACGGTGGCGCCGCGGCTCACCCGGTGGGTGCGGCGGCGCCAGACCGTCTCGAGAAGGGGACGTACGAAGAGGTCGGCGAGGCCGGGGTGGTGCCCGTCCGCCATGCTTTCGGGCCCGCCCTCAGCCTGCGGCATCGCTGCCACCGTCCCGCATCGGCTGCACCTGCCGCCACGGTGCGAACGCGCTCGCGCCGCGCGGCAGCAAGCCCGCGAGGTCCGGGGCATGCCGCTGGATCACGGACTTCATGCCGCCCCTCTCGACCCAGTCGATGCCGAGCGGCGTATAGATCTCGGGGCGGTAGTCGACGGTCAGGAAGCGGTCGCTCTGCAGGCGCCGCGTGGCCATCAGGATGAAGACGCGGAAGGCCGTGTCGCTGAAGCCGAAGCCGGTCGGCGGGTTCTCGGCGAACAGGCCGACCACGGTGTCGATCTCGTCGACCGAGTCGTAGACGTCCTTGAGGCGCGCGACGGTCTCGGGGTCCTGGCTCAGGTCCTCGAAGCGGCTGATGCGCGGCTTGTGCAGGCCCGCGCGGAAGTCGTTGTAGCGCGGCACGCCCCGCCTGCGGGTGCGGACGAGGTCGACGACCGACAGGTCGATGATCTCGCCGTCGCGCTCGAAACGCTGGAGCGCGCGCGGGAAGTTGTTGAGGGTGATCGCGCCCGGGTGGGCGATGCCGAACGAGTAGAGGGTGTCGGCGAGGCCCGTCTTGCGGATGGCGGCCTCGGCCGCGCCGCCCTGGATGTCCTGGAAGCCGAGGTTCTCCAGGCGCTGCCCGAAGTGGTGCTCGCGCATCACGTAGTCGTCGGGGATGAGCGGGTGCATCCGGTAGACGGTGACGAAGTCCTCGGTGAGGGAGTACGGCGCCGCCTGGTGGTCCGGCAGTGTCTTGGGGATGCCGGTCAGCGAGTGGGCCTCCAGGAGCCACAGGCCCAGCTTGTTCAGCCAATTGTTGGGCGGGCCTTCCCAGTTGGTGTGCAGACCGAGGTCGATGGCCTTGGTGGCGAGGATCGCCGGGGTCCACTCCACCGTGTGGATCTTGGCGATGAGGGCGGAGACGACCAGACGTGCCGTGTGGTAGATGCTGTCCTCGCTCATCGCGGGGTACTCGTGGCGCAGCGCCGTGCAGACGGCGTTGTGCTCGCGGGCGAAGAGCGTGTGCATCGCGCTGAGGCCCAGCCACCAGCTCTCGTTGAAGCCGGTGAGCGGGATCCCGTTCTGGCCGACGGGCAGGTGGCCTTCCTCCAGGCGCAGGTTGGCACTGCCGTCCGCCTCGCGCAGGAACTTCGCGGTCCGCTCGTCCGCGCCGTACACCTCCGAGCCGTCCCACCAGTGGGACGCGGAGTTGGCGAAGAGGATCGGGGGCTGGTTGCCGGGAAGGTGGATGCCCTCGTTCTCGGCGAAGCGCATCACGTTCTCGGCGGGCCCGCCGGGGGTGTTCTGCCAGCTGCTGCCGCCGGGCAGCGGGACCTCGACGGCCTTGCCGCCGACCGGGTAGCGGCGGTGGTTGACCCAGTCGTGGACCTGGAACTGGATCCAGGCGGCGGCCAGGATGTTGAGCGAGGTCGCAGGGACGAAGGTGTCGCGCTGCAGCAGCGTACGGCTGACGGTGACGGGGTTCGGGGTGTCGAAGAGATCGGGCCGGTAGTCCGGCTTCAGGTTGCGTCCGAAGGCCGCGCCCACGGCTCCCATGGAGGGCTTGGAGAGGTCGTTGTACGTCCCGTCGTACGACCGGGCCGTGCGCAGCCGCTCGTCGACCGGCGCGGGCACGGGCACGGCTTTCGGCGGCGCCTCGGGGATGTCGGTGTCGATGAGGTTGAGGCGCCTGAGCACCTTGCGCAGGTAGACCAGGTTCAGCAGGCTCGCCTCCAACGGCAGCCTGTGCCACGGCACATAGCGGTTCAGCGCCGCGAAGAACCCGCCGACCGGGATACCGAGCACCGTGTTGCGCAGCGGCTCCCCCGTGGTGAAGCGCAGGCCCTGGCGGTGGGCGGCGCTCGCTTCGTACGCTGCCTTGCGGGCGCGGTTGAGATTGCCCAGGGGGCGGAACTCATCGGTCGTGTACCAGGGGTTGAAGGCGAGTTCCTCGACCCGCCCGGCCGCCGCCATGGCATCGGCGGTTGCCAGGTCCTGGCGTGGCACGATGAGGCGTCCGACGGGCACCGCGGGCGTGATGATGTCCTTCCACTCCACGGAGCCGTCCTCGACGGGCGTGCGCTTCTCGTCCACGTACCGCTGGACGCACAGCTCGAAGGCGACGTCCGAGGTGACGAGGCGGTGCGCGAGTTCGCGGTGGAGGAAGCCGGGGTCGCGGCGCTCGGGCTTCGGCTCGGGGGCGCTGCCCACGACGGGGCGCAGGAGGTAGCGGACCGGGCCCGCCTCGCCCCAGAGGATCGCGCCGCGGCTCCAGTACGTCTCCCTGGCGAGGCTGTTGACCGTGTGCCGGGTGGCGGCCTGGATGTTCTGCCGCATCCGGGTCGCGGTGGACAGACCGACGGCGAGCGGGAGTTTCACGAGCAGGCCGAAGGCCTTCTGCACGGGATTGTTCGCGCCCGCCATGGCCTTGGCGAAGGCGACGAACTCACGGGCGTCACGGGCGTGCGACACCGGGAAGTTGGTGGCGAGCAGATCGTGGCTCTCCTCGTCCGACACCTTCACGCGCACGGCCACGCCGCGCAGATCGGCCACGGCGTCGGGCTGCCGGGTGCCGCTCGCGTTGGAGAGCCGCACGGTCGCCTGAAACTCGGCGCCCGGCTGGGCGAATCCCGAGCGCAGGGCCTCGGGCAGGTCGTCGTGGAAGGTGAGGCGGGCGTTCTCCACGGCGAGCGCCGGTTTCGCGTGCTGGGTGCGCGCGAGAGAACCGGCGCCACTGGTGCGCCGGTTCTTGTCCTGGACCTTCATCATTTCGCGGGCCAGGCGCTCGAAGAGGCGGTGCTCCGCCTCGGGGCTGCCGCCCACGTAGCGCTCGTAGGTCTGCTCGTACTGTCCGGTGTCGGCCATCAGGCGCTTCCTTCGCACGCAGGCGTACGGGACGGGGCTCGGTCCTCTCGTCGGACTTCCGCCGTCCGCCCGGTGCGGGCAGGCGGGATTCCGACCACAGGGGCGAGGACGCGAAACAAGGGGCGGGGCCGCCC
>NZ_JBHTSF010000194.1:0-15560 GCF_042795295.1 Streptomyces sp. NPDC056486 | reverse complement strand
CCGGTTCTGGTCGAGGTGTACGTCGTTCCAGTGCAGGGCGAGGGCTTCGCCTCGGCGGAGCCCGGTGCCGATGAGGAGCTCGATGAGGTCGGCGATTACACCCGTGATGGATGAGGAGACGACGGCCGCTAACCCCTGGTCCATGACGCCATGATGGCGGCTGGGCACCCGGCTTGAGGAGTGGGTGAACAAGGGGGTTTCGGAGCGGTGCTATGGGAAGGGCCACGCTCCGCAGCGATGGGAGTGTCGCCTGATCTGCGTGAACCGAGCGCCCGAGGTCGTCACCGACCCACTTCTCCTCGGATGCAGGAGTGCACCCGGTCCGAGAAACACCTGCAGTCCGGACAGACCGCGCCGGCCGCCCGGCCTCTCGCTACGACGTCGACAGTGCTTAAGGCAGCCGTCACCGCCTCGACGACGTCGTCGTCGAGGCCGTTGAACACCATCGATTCCCACGTCGATGCGTCGGCCTGCATGACCAGCACCGTCACCGGCCACGGTCGACGACCACGGAGGTCCGCAGAGACCTGGTGGAGCGTCACTATCACCTGTCGACGGTGCGGCGTACGCGGTCTCACTCGAGACCAACCCCTCACTATCGAAAACCGGGGTGACTCTCCGCGGCCGCTCCCTAAGATCTGTGCCAGAGCCCGCTGAACGACGTCACAGCCAACCAGCCCACGTATCCTGCGAAATTCAGGATGGCGGAGCTCCATGATGTTCTCGATGAACACGCCACGAAGACGACGAGCTGAGTTGCACTTCAAGGTGAGAAGGTGCCCCAGAGCGCATTGATGGCGCTGATGGCAGGCTGCCCGACGATTCCGATGGCTGCTGCGATCCTCTTAAGCTTCGTGAGGGGTTCAGCGAGGTCGTTGCTGCTGCCCGCCTGGCCGATCTGCTGGAGAGCCGCATCAACCTCGGCTCGAGCTGTGCCATCCAGGTGCTGTCTCAGGTCGTTGATCGCCTTGTTCAGGTCGTCGATTGCGGAGGGCATCGGCTCTGGGGCGGCGAATTGCTTGTGCCCGGCCACGATGTCGCCGGAGCCGGTGTGCTCAGCCTTGGCGATGCCGCCGAACGAGAAGATCTGGTCTCCGTTGGTCAAGGTCCTCAACCTCCCATGATGTGGCCCGCACCATGGTGCGTCGCCTTACCGATCCCAGGCCCGTACTGATTGACCACGTCGCCGTTGTGGACGGCGTTCTGAACGTTGAAGATCATGTGTGCCGCATCAGGACTGCCGATCGCCCTGGTGATCTCGGTTACGAGGTGGTCGATCTCCCCTTTGTCGGTGCTCCAGACCGCGTCCGTCTGTGTGCCGGAGGTACTGATGACCAGTCCGTACACCGAAGGTGTACGTAGCGCCGCTACGAATCGCCAGATCACCAGAGCGAGGACGGCGCACAGAAGGGCGACTCCGACGGTGCCGAGAAGAGCTGGCAGGATCCCACCGAAGATCACGGCGAGTAGGGCTCGAATGATGAACCGCTTCCAGACAGCTCCTTTGTCAATGTCCTGTCGGCGTTGCCCCACACGTGTGATGTTCCGCAGTGGGTAAGCTTCGCCGCCGACCCACAGAGACCCATCGCTGATTTGGACCTCGACTGCCTTATGGCTGAGTGTCATTCACTCATCCCTCTCTCATCAGGAGCTGTTCAGGGCCTGGCGGAGCCAGCGCATTCCTACCGAGCGCCCCAGCACGGCCTCATTCGCTTCGTCCTCGGGAGGGCTCACACGGATCCCGGCGGCGCCGGGGCGCGGCCAGACCATGACGATCTGGGCCGCGCTCCGGGCCAAGCACCGCAGATGCGGTCCCCCTGCCGTGGCTCCTGACCGTAGGGGCGCGCAACCGGCTGCATGTGCCACCGCGCGCACCCCTTCTCGCCACCGAGTGCAGTCCGCCCGGCGGTTGGCGGTGCTTCACTGAGGACAAGACGTAGAGGTGAGAGCGGGAAGGGGACGCCGGATGCATCAGGAGCACACTGCACGCATGGACGGCGATACTGCGGGCCGCGATCACCGGCCGCTTCTCATGACCCAGACTGAGGAGTTGCAGCGGGCGGCATCCGCCCTGCTTCTGCCGTTACGCGTGGCCGCGTGGGGAGTACGGCCATTCCAAGCCACTGTCGAGTCGACCGGGAGCGCAACGGTGCGCATGGGGCGAGTGCGCTCCAGCCCGCACGCGGTGCGGCGTGGAGCGGGAGTGATGTCCTCGACTGATCCGGACCTGTTCAAGGTCACGCTTCACCGCCGCGGCACCGGCCTTGTGAGTCAGAACGACCGGCAGCGGCAGGTGCGCTCCGGGGACTTGCTGGTCTTGGACACCACTCGTCCCTACACGCTCATCCTGCCCGACGAATGCGACGTGATGGTCCTGGGCCTGCGCCGCGAATTGCTGGGTCCGCATGCCCGAATCCTTGTCCAGCGCAGTGGGACAAGCGTGCCCACGGACTCAGGGATACGGGCGCTCTGTGCCGCGGTTCTGTCCAGTGCCGGCGACCATCTCGACGCGCTCGGCTCTCCCCGCTCCGCGAGCTACATGAGCGACGCGCTCACCAGCATGCTGATCAGCACCTTGGCTGATGCACCACCTGAGCACGTCGAGATGCCGACTACCAGCCTCCTCGACCGGATCGTCGCCTACACCCTGGCGAACCTCCACGACTCGGGGCTGAGTCCCCAGGGAATTGCCGACCGCCACGGCATCTCGCTACGCCGCCTTCACCAGCTGTTCCGGGGACAGGAGCGCACGTTCTGCGCCTGGGTGCGATACGAGCGTCTCTTGCGGATCCGTCGCGCTCTGAGTGATCCCGTATTGTGCCACCGCTCCACGGCCGCTATCGCAGCTAGCTGGGGGATTCAAGATACAGCCCACCTGGCCCGGGCGTTAAAAGCCGAGTTTGGCTGCACCGTCGCGGAACTTCGTCGCAACGTCGGGCAAGCTCATCAAGTGGCTGCCGCCGAGAGAATGGGCAGTGCGGATTGACGGACCGAATTCCCGCCTTCTACTCACCAGAACTGTCCTCACGGTCGAATGGAACGTCACCCCGGCAAGGGTTCGTCCCGCTGACTGTGGATGATGTCGACTTTCCTTGACCGAGGGGCCGGTTCGTCCTCAAGCTTGCCCTCACGCGCGTAAATCCGTGGTCCCAGGAGGTCCACGGGCTTGTTGTGGCACGGAACCCCGAGCGGTTCGACGACGCATGCGACCGCATCGGCGATGCCCTGGCTGCGAAGGTTTGCGCGGGAGCCGTTTCGCGCGTCTAGCCGTGATCAATGTCGGTGGATTTTGCGCAGATTCGTTCGATATGGCGGTCTGCCTTATCTGGAGAGTGACGCGGTGTGGTTTGTTCTGCCCATATCGCCGCCTGTGGCACGCGGTTGCCGGACAGGGGTGCACTACGATCGCCAACTCCCCAATAAATGGAGGACAGTCATGAGCGATCGCCCCGTCCACACGGTGGAAGTTCCTCTTGGTGACGGCAGCGATGAGTCCGTGCGTGTTCAGATCAGGGAGGTGGACGAGACGCTTGTTCGCGTGGGCCGAGGAGGCCGCTCCATAGCGCGGGCCGAACGATCACTCGGACAGATGCTGGATACCGTACGACCCGTAGCGGAGAGCTTCGTGGGGCGGTTCAAGGGGCTTGCGAACGCACCGGACGAGATCACGCTGGAGTTCGGGGTGTCGCTGTCGGCGGAGGCAGACGTGGTGATCGCCAGCACGGCGACTGCGGCCAATTTCTCCGTGACCCTGACCTGGAACAGGAGTGACGGCAGAGACGTCAACATAGATACTGCGCAAGGAAGTTGACCCAGTTGGGGCACAACGGGGGCGTGGTGGCACGGAGGTCATGGTGACGGAGGTTCAGGAGCGGGACGCCGAGGAGGCTGAGTCGGCACTGCTCTCGGCAGTCGTCCGAGTCAAAGGACCGGACGGCGCGATCGGGGGCGCAGGCTTCCTCATCGCTCCGGACCTGGTGCTGACCTGCGCCCATGTGGTGTCGGACGCGCTGGACCGTGCCCGGGAGGAACCCGTTGAGACCGGGACCGAGGTCACGGTCGACCTGCCGCTGGCCGGGAACACTGACGGCGTCGACGAGGGCGACCAGAGTGCGGAGGTCCAGCGCTGGATCCCGATCAGATCGGATCAGACCGGGGACATCGCCGTCCTGCGGTTACGCAACCGGATCCCCGGAGCCCGTCCGCTTCCCATGGCAGACCCGCAGCGCGGCATCTGGGCCCACGACACGCGCGCCGTGGGATTCACCGACGACAACCCGGGCGGGATCTGGCAGAGCGGCGAGTTCCGTGGGCCCACCCGACAGGGCTGGATCCAGCTCTCACGGGCCAACGGAGAGGCCGCGTACGTCAAGGGAGGCTTCAGCGGCAGCCCTGTCTGGGACAACGAACTGGGCGCGGCGGTCGGGATGATGGTGGCGGCGCAGCCGGTGTGCGAGGCTCAGCAGGCGTTCGTCCTGCGGACGAGAACCCTGCTGAAGGAAATGCCCGAGCTCGCCCCGTTCGTGAGCCCGCCCACGCCCTTCCGCGGCCTGGCCACCTTCCAGGAGGACGACGCGGATGTCTTCTTCGGCCGGGACGACGACATCGACCGGGTGGTCACCGCCCTGCGAGGCGATCAGTCCACCGTCACGGTGTACGGGCCGTCCGGCTGCGGCAAGTCGTCGCTCGCGCTGGCCGGTGCGGTCCCAAGGATGCGAGCAGACGGCTACCGGATTCTGCAGGTGAACGCCGTGCACTTCGGCTCCCTGCGGGCCGCCCTCGCCAGCGAACTGTTCGAAGTCGTGAGGTCGGCGCACCACGGCCCCCCGCGCGCGGAGAGCGCCGACCAGGTGGAGGCATGGCTCGGGAGGCTGGGACTGGCGGACACCGTCCGCCGTGCCCTGGGCCCGTCGGCCGGCCCGCTCCTTGTCGTACTCGATCAGGCCGAAGCGCTCCTGGACCGTCCTGGGGCGGTGACCGAGGAAGTCGCCGATCTGCTGTTCCCAGAACGGCAGCAGGACGGGTTACGGGTACTGGTCACGCTGCGGGCCGACTTCATGGACGCGGCTCTGAACCATGGGCGCCTCGGCCCCGCGCTGAAGAGGGGCGTGACGGTCCCGCTCACACCGATGTCTCGGGACCAGCTCGCAGCGGTGATCAGCGAACCGGTCAGGCGCATTCCAGCCGTGGAGTACGACCCGGGCCTTGAGCGGCGCATCCTCCACGACGCGGGCGGCGAACCGGGAGCCTTGCCCCTCTTGGGATTCATCCTGGCCCAGCTGTGGGACCACAAGGCCGCCGGTCGGCTGCGGAGCGCGACGTACGAAGAGAACAAGGGCGTGTCCGGCGCCCTGAAACTCCATGCCGAGCAGGCATGGAAGGAGTGCGTCGAGAAGCAGCACAAGAGCCACAAAAGCAAAGACGGGGACGACGAGGACGGGCACACGAAGGAGGCGCTGCGGCTGCTCACCGGCCTGGTCCGCGTACTGCCGGGAAGTGAGGCTCCACTGCGCCGCATGCTCACCCGGGAGGAAGCCGGTGAGACGCGGTGGCGGATCGCGAAGTCGCTCGCCGAGCGGCGGCTGCTCGTGCTGCATGGGGACGAGGGGGAGCCGCAGAGCGTCGAACTCGCCCACGAGGCGCTGATCAGCGCCTGGCCGACACTCGCACAGCAGGTGAAGGCCGACGGAGAGTTCCTGGCCGGCCGGGCGGAGCTCGGGCACGATCTCGGCCGTTGGCAGAAGGCGAACAGGCCCCCGGACCTGCTGCCTGGTGCACTCCAACTCGATTCCCTGACACAGCGGTTGAGCGGCCGGGAGACGGACTTGACCGAGGATCAGCGGGAATTCCTCACGCTGGCCCGCCGACGCCGGCGGGCACGGCAGATCCGTACGCGTGCGGGATGGGTCACGATCGCCCTGGTCCTTACGCTGATCGCGGGGCTGGGCACGTTCCTCGTGCAGGAGTCACGGGTGAGTGCACAGCGGGAGGCCGAGGGACGGTCGCGGACGCTTGCGGTGCAGTCGGACGAGCTGACGGACAACAACCCCGGGCAGGCCGCTCTGGCCGCGCTTGCGGCGTACGAGACGGCGCCGACGCAGGAGGCCCGCAGTGCACTGCTGCGCCGGTACGAGGAGCTGAAGGACGCGGCGTGGACACTGACGGGCATCGAGGGAGCGGTACAGGGGGCGGCCATGAGCACGGACGGCGTGGTGACGCTCGTGACGACCACGACCGGCCGCGCGACCCTGTTCGTGCGCACGGCCAAGGGCGGGGTACGGCAGGAGCAACTTCGTCTGGGTGCCAATGTCTTGTCTCCTGTGGTCAGCCGGGACGGACGACGGATTGCGTATCTGCGTGACGTGGACGGGGTGGTGGTCTGGCACGACGTGACGCCCTCGGGAAAGCGTCTGGTGGGGTCGGCGCATCCGCTCCATGGAGCGCTCAAGGACCGCTCCATGGCCGCCGCGTCCAGCAGTCTCCATTTCATGGACTTCTCCCCGGACGCGCGGCGACTGGTCGGGGTGTCCGCGTCGTCATCGGCCCGGCCGGTGCAGGTGTGGGGCCTGGAGACAGGACGGCCTCGGGCGCTACCGAAGCGGATCGGCCAGCTCAATGAGGTGTGGTTCGGATCGGACGGGAACACGCTGGTGGCCAGCCACAGCCCGTCGGAGACGGCACAGCCCTCGATGGTGGCGATCGACATCGGTGCCGGCACGATGCGTGAGCTGGCAGGCGGCATCGACTACTCGGGCACCGGAGTGTCGGGGGACGGCGGCGTGGCGGTCGTCTGCCGACAGGACAAGTCCGACCCCGACTCGGGCGGAGAAGCTCACTATCAGGCCATCCGCGTGGCGGACGGACGGGTGCTGCGCCGCTACGCGCGCGGGGCCGACACCACCTGCACGGAAGCCGCCATCGACCGGAAGGGCGAGTACTTCACCGTGGGGGCCACTACGGAAGGGTGGGACCTCGTCGACACCCACGGTGGCAAGAGGGCTCAGCACTTCTTCGGTCCCGACTCCCCCGGCAAGATTGCCCATCTCCCCCTCCTAGGGACTGCACGCGAGCCCGTCGGCGTCACCCAGAACAAGAACATGGTGACCGGGTGGGCGCTGCTGGCGGATGACGGCGTCACCGCCTACGGCCCTCCGAGGCTGCTCGGCAATGGAAGCCGGATGGTGCTTCGCGCGGGCAAGGACGGCGACAGCCTGCGAGTCATGGAGACGGAAGGCGCGAGGCGAACCCTTGCCGAAGTCAAGACTGACGCCTCTACACCCCCGGACGCAAAGCAGAGGCTTGAGGTCAACCGCGCCCAGACGCTGGTGACAGACGTGTCGGATGGGAATCGGATCACTGTCCGTACCCTGCCTTCACTGCGCCGGGTGGCCGACTTCACCGCGGCGAAGCCACCCGCCGGCAAAGACGGGAAACAGGAGCCTCTGGCGTCCTTCTTCCTCGGCGACGACCAGTTGGTGACGGTCTCCGGCACGCGCGTGGAGCACTGGGACGCCCACGAGGGCCGGCACCTGTCGCCGCCGTTGGACCTGCGCGATCTGCGGCTCACCAGGAAGGACCAGCCAACCTACTTCGTGCGTCCCCACTCGGAGCCGGGGTACGTAGGGGTCAACGTGGGCGGCGAACCGTACGTTCACGCCATCAAGCTGCAGACAGGCAAGGAGAACAAGGACCTTCGCGTACGCCTCGGCGACGACCTCAACGTGGCCTGGCCCCTGGAGGACTCTCGCTACATGGCCGTAATGACCAAGGGCGCCATGGTGGAGCTGTGGTCCGCACGGCCTGGGCAGCCGGCGAAGAGAGTGGTCGGCCCGCTCGAGCCGCTGGGCCCGGAGCAGGAGCTGTGGGTGGTAGGCGCCAGGGGAGGCGCCGGGTTCTTCCTGGCAAACAACAGTTCCGTACGCTTTCTGAAAGCGGACGATCCCGGGTACCGAGAGGCGTACGAATTCGCGCAGGGTCGGGACTTCCTGGCGGCCACCAAGGACGGCAGGGCACTGCTGCACTCGTCCGCGCCCGGAGGCCACGGGGAATTGATCCGCCTCGACCCCGCCCTCTGGAAGCGGCAACTTTGCGCTGTCCTCGACCGTGGCCTCACCGCAGACGAACGCGACGGCCTCCCCGGCGGCCTGCCGACCGAGATCTGCCCCTCCTGATGTCAAGCATCACCGATCGCACAGCATGACGCCCCCGACCAGGAACCGGTAAGGCTCTACGCGCCCGGACAGCCTCGGCCTCAACAGCGTCGCGAGAGGTGCTTCTAAGGAGGTGGCGGCCGCTGGCGCGCTGAGGTCACCGCGTCTCAGTGAGCCCTCCGTCCAATTGCCAAGGCAATTGGTTCAAGTTCACGGTTACAGAACAGCGAACTGGTATGCCGATGAGAGACGGGTTCTGGCACCGACAGAAACGTCGCCAAGACCAGCCTCGACCTCACTGCGCCTGCCGAAAACTCCATCCGCGCAGTTCAGGCAGCGTGTAGGTATTCGTGGAGGACTCCACCGAGACGGTCTCTTCGGCGTACGTCAAGGTGCGCGATCTGTGCGCGGGCGAGCGGTTCGGGGGCATCATGCAGGGGTGCTTCCTGACGCATTGCTTGGTGAGGCCGGTGGAGGTTGTAGTGGGACTCGAACTCGCGGAGCACGTGCAGGAGATGGCTGTGATTCCACACCGGCGTGCGGTCCGGCAATTCCCGGCGACAGGTCTGTATCCAGCGCTCCGTGATTGAGTTCATCCGAGGTATCTGGATACCGCTGGTGAAGACCTGCAGCCCCGTATCGGTCAGCATGGCGTCGAAAGCATCGGTGGACTTGGAGTCCCGGTCTCGTATGAGGAGCCTGGCCTTGCTGTCCACGTGCTCCAAGTCCATGGTGAGAGGCGTGCGAGCTGTACCGCCCAGTCCGCGGTGGGGTGTGCGGTGGCACCGAGGATCCGGATGCGCCGGGTGGCGTGCTCGATGACGGCGAAGACGTACAGACGCGCCCCGGTCAGGGCGCGGGTTTTGAAGAAGTCGCACGAGAGCAGCGCGTCCGCCTGGCTGCGCAGGAAGTCGGCCCAGGTCGTACTCGCGCGTTCCGGTGCGGGCGGGATGCCGTGCTGACGAAGCATCTCCCTGACGGTGGAGGCGGCGACCTTGATGCCCGAGGCTGCGAGTTCACCGTGGATCCGGCGGTACCCCCACGAGCTGTTCTCCCGGGCCAGGCGCAGGATCAGGGCGCGGATCGAGCGGACGGGGGGTGGGCGGCCGAGTTGTTTCGGCACGCAGGTTGCGGCATGGCGCCGCTTGAGCAGGTCACGGTGTCGGCGCAGGATCGTCTCTGGTCGTACCAGTAGCAGGCGGTGCCGCGGCTTCTCCACCGGCAGGTGGTGGAGAAGGCCGGCGAGGATGGTGCGGTCGATGTCGGTGAATGTGGGCCTGCCGACCTGGCGTTGCAGGACCAGTAGCTGGTGCCGCAGCGCCAGTATCTCCATGTCCTTCTCTCGGTCGCTCGTCGGCAACGGGCGTAGCAGGGCGAGGGCGTTGGACACGGCGAGGTAAGTCAGGTGCAGTCGCACGACAGGTCATGATGCCGTTGCCGGGCAAGGTGAAGGGACAGCGGGGGAGCGACGGGCACGGTCGAGATCAGTGATGAGGTCGTGACCTGGCCGGATGAATTACCGGCACCTGCAGAGTCACCCACCGCCATGCGGAAGCCGGGTTCTGGGGCGGGTTGCCCTACCTTCGGTGCCAGGCAGCGATCTCGGTGACGACCTGGTCGGCGAGTTCGGCGGCGCGTGGGCCGTGGCCGACTCGGCAGCAGCACGGAGCACATAATTCCGGATTGAGTAAGCATCCATGTTTACGCCGACTATTCCGCAATATGGCCTCTGTGGTGGCTACTTGCCAATCATCCCCCGACCGCAACGTGATTGAAATCCTCTGTTCTGCAACCGTGTTCATGGTCACAATCGGCATGCTGCGGTAGGGGGTGTGTGTCCCTTGATGTACTGGTTGCCCAGCGTCCTGAAAGCCGCGTAGGAAATGGTTCAGCTGCGCGAGTTCGCGTGGTTTTCCTGCACGAAGGGGCACACGTGAAACACTTACGACTGTCGAGACCTCTGCGCGGGGTAGCGGTCAGTGCGATGCTGTTGGCGCTGATGGGTACCGGGTTCACCGGTACGGGTACAGCGGCTGATTCTGCCGAGCGCCCCGATGCGGCGCCCTCCTCCCGTCCTGCCGCTGGTCCTGAGTCCAAGGCGCTCGCTGGCGGGCAGCGTCCTGTCTCGGGGAAGAACCCGCAGGCGGGTACGCCGTTCAAGCAGGACGCGTCCAAGGTGTGGCAGGTCGACAACTTGACGCCGACGCTGAAGAACAGTGCGACAGACCCGGACGGCGACCCGGTCACCATCACCTTTGAGGTCTGGACGCTGGACGCGGCAGGCAAGCCGAAGGCCAAGGTCAACGTCGACGACTCCAACCAGTATGGGGTCATCGTCTCGAAGCCGGTCCCTTCGGGGAAGACGGCCGAGGTCCAGGTTCCGTGGGGGAAGCTGGACGCCGGTACGAAGTACGCGTTCCACACCAGTGCCTATGACGGGGCGCTGTATGAGACGGACTGGTCGCCGTGGGCGACGTTCGAGCTGCGTGAGCGCGTGGTCGACATCGTCCTGCCCGCTCCGGTGAAGGACGCTCCGGCTCCAGAGTTCGGCAACGGCTGGGCGCCGGTTCCCGGCTGGGGCGCCGTCGACACGTCCAGCAGCGCGAAAGCGCAGAGCGGTGAGCACTGTGAGCCGCAGGGGAACGGCCAGCTCTGTATGTCCTCCGAGCCCGCCACTCGGGAGGATCTGAAGGTGGCGCGGGAGAGCCGGGCGAAGAGCAAGAGCAGCCGGGCTGCGGCTCCTCCGCTGAACAAGGACTGTGAGGTGGGGGCGCCGTCGGGCAAGTACCTGTCGGTGTTCAACCGGGACAGTGCTTGTATGTACAGCGTGCTGAAGGTCGCTATCACCGAGGGGCCCGAGAAGAAGATCAAGCACTTCGCACGATACCTGACGTCGTATCACATGAAGACGGACCGCAGCAGCAATGAGATAAAGCTGTGGGCGCGGGTGTCCGGGATGAAGAACCCGTCCGACATGCCGCCGTTCCCGGCGCAGCCCGGTGCGGTAAAGCTGACGATCTCTCCGCAGTGTTCGGCGGGGTGTCTGGACAAGCCGTCCTACGCCTGGGACGGCAATCTGATGTGGGGCGGATCTGGCGACATCGACTCGCACGAGGAGACCGGTACGGCCACGGTTAAGTGGTCCGGCGGTGTCAAGGACGAGAACGGCAAGAAGGACTCCGATCTCACGCAGGATATGCAGTTCGCGCCGTACGGTCAGTTCTCGACCAGCGTTCCGGTCGGTGCGGGTGAAGTGGGCGAGAGCCACGGTTTCATCGGTGATCCGGTGACGGTGCAGTGCGACATGGTGTATTCCCCGGCGGGTTGTGTTTTCCAGGACTACATGCCGAGTTATGTGTTCAATACGAAACAGACTCCTGCCGCTGCCGCTCATGCGTGGCTGATCAATCAGAAGATCCGCAAGGGTGCGCCGCTGAACTATCTGCCGGACCGCCGGGGTTCCACCGGTATCCACGGTGAGCGCAATAAGTACGGCCGTGACCCCGACAATAATCGCAAGGTGATCTGCCCGGACGGGTGGGCGGCAAATAAGGGTCACGAGGCCGCTTCGACGGTTCCCGATATTCTCGCCACGGACAAGATGTCGTGTGACGAATTCTCTTTCGCGTCCACGTACAACAGTGGTGGTATGCCGAAGGACATGGAGGGCACCAACCCGGTGGCTTCTGGTGACCAGTGTGTGCAGACGTGGTCGCGGAAGCTGACCTCCAGCGGTAACTGGCACCTGTTCGACGATGACCGTCAGGCTCCTCCGAACTGGAAGGAAGTCTGTGGCCGTTCGGCGATGTCGGGGTGGGTCAATTCGACGTCGATGAGCCGGTTCCAGTCGTTCGCGAAGGAGTTCCGTCTCACGGACGAGGATCTCTACTTCGTGGAGACTCCGGGATTCGAGAAGTGCGACGCCTCCAAGGCTGTCGTGAAGTGTGACATCCGGTAGCCCTTGAGAGCTGACGGTTCAACGGGGGCTCTGGGAGCGGTGTGTACCGTTCTCAAGGCCCCTTCGGCATGGGAGAGAGTATGAGTGACGGACTGACGTGGCTGGCGAACAGCGACGTGACGTGGGCGGGGTACT
Source organism: Streptomyces sp. NPDC056486 (assembly GCF_042795295.1). NCBI lineage: Bacteria > Bacillati > Actinomycetota > Actinomycetes > Kitasatosporales > Streptomycetaceae > Streptomyces > Streptomyces sp. NPDC056486. The sequence continues at coordinate 3,317 of NZ_JBHTSF010000194.1, read as the reverse complement.
GCGTGACACTGGCCCGTGGGCTGGAGCCGGATGAGCTGGTGCGGCGCCTGGCGCGGGGTGAGCCGGGTCTGCTGGGTGAGTACACGGGCGGGACACTGGAGGATTTCCTGGAGCGTCGGGATGCCCCGGCGCGGACGGCGGTGCGGTACGGCTCCCGTGAGGGGCTGTCCTTCGCGGTGGCGTACGGGGACTGGCCGGGGTATACGGGGCCGGGGTTCACCGACGGTCTCTCCAGGGGGGCGCACATCTTCCAGCTCTACTACGAGAGTGACAATCCGAAGGTGCCGCCACCCTCATTCTCCTATTTCCACCAGGAGACGTACATGTGCGGTTTTGACCTGTGTTCGTTCCCAGATGTGGGCGGTACGGAGCCGGAGCTGATACTCGGTGATGTTCAGGCTGCCGGTATCGAGGGGGAGGAGGACCGTGACGCCGCCCATGCCAGGTCTCTGTCGGTGGTGGAAGACCGGTTCGGTCTGAGTCTTCCCCGAATGCAGATACTGGAAGGGCTGCTGCCCGCCGCGACGATCTGACACGAAAGCCTGTGGGTGTCCGAAACTTGGTCGCCCTATGCGACCTGCGTGTATTCGTGGATCACGCGGCCGAGTAGATCTCGACGGATGGCCTTGTCTGCCGGGTCGGCTGGGTCGGGGAGTGGTCGCAGGGGTGCTGCTTGGTGGAGGGTGCGGTGGGGGCGGTGGGTGTTGAAGTGTGTTTCGTATGTGGTCAGCCCGTTGTGCAGGTGGCGTTCGTTGGTGATCAGGGTGTGGTCGAGGAGGTCGCGGCGGCAGCCTGTGGGTGCCCGAAACTGGGCCGTTCTATGCGACCTGCGTGTATTCGTGGATTATCCCGCCGAGTAGATCTCGACGGATGACCTTGCCGTCCGGGTCGACCGGGTCTGGGAGCGGCCGCAGGGGTGCTGCTTGGCGGAGGGCTCGGTGTGGGCGGTGGGAGTTGAAGTGCGTTTCGAACGTGGCCAGCACGTTGCGCAGGTGTCGTTCGTTGATGATCAGGGTGCGGTCGAGGAGTTCGCGGCGGCATCCGCCGATCCAGCGCTCGATGTACGCGTTCGCCTGAGGGGCCTGCACGGGAGTGAGCAGTACCTGGATGGTCTCGGATGCGAAGACGGCGTCGAAGGCGTGGGTGAACTTCGCGTCTCTGTCCCTGATCAGGAACCTGACTCGGTCGATGCGATCGTCCAGTGCCATGGCAAGCTCGCGCGCCTGCTGGACCCAACTACCGGTCGGATGGGCGGTGACGCCCAGGAGGTGTACTCGGCGGGTGGAAATCTCCATGACCACCATGCAGTACAGGCGCTGCAGCAACACGGTGTCGACGTGGAAGAAGTCCACCGCGAGGATCCCGGAGGCCTGGCTGCGCAGGAACTGCGCCCAGGTCGGGCCCGAGCGGCGGGGTGCCGGATCGACGCCGGCTCTTCTCAGGATCGCCCATACCGTGGAGGCGCCAACTGGACGACCGGCGCGGGCCAGTTCGCCCGCGATCCTGCGGTACCCCCAGTGCGGGTTCTCCGCGGCCATCCTCAGCACCAGCTCCCGCACGGTGGGCGGGGTCGGCGGCCGGCCTGGTCCTCGGCGTTGGTAGGTCCAGCGGCGCTTGACCAGGTCGGAGTGCCAGCGCAGCAGCGTGCCCGGGGTAACGAACAGATGCCCTCGTAGGACCTTGGGCAGCAGCCGGGACAGTGCCGCGATCACGGCTCGGTCCGCCCATGAGGGCTGGGGTCGGAGGACCTGACGGCGGAGCACCGCGAGCTGGTGCCGCAGTACGAGGACCTCCGCGTTCTTGGAAGCCTCCGATCGTGCCAGCAGCGCAATCCATCCCAGGACCTTCAAGAAGGCTAGGTACAGCAGTCGCAGAGTCATGCCCCAGGATCTCGCCACGCCCGCCCTCGACCGCAAAACCAAGTCAGCGGGGGGTAGCGGCGTTTCGGGCACCCACAGGCACTGGTCATGAGACCACCCCCGGGCGGGGACCATGCCCCGCCCGGGGAGCGCGGCGCCGTGCACGTCGGACCACCCCCGCATGCGCGGGGGACCACCCGGCGATCCGACTCGTAGCCCGATTGGCGGAACGTAGGACCGGCCCGGTCGCTTGAGCCCGTGCCTCGATTGAATGTGGGCTGCATGAGCGATCCGAGCGAGGGGCACGACTCTCCTCCCGAAGCAGGGCGACCAAGGTGGGGTCAAGATTGGCAGAAGCCCTCATCGGAGGCTTCGCCACCCGATGATGCTCAGCCGCACTGGGGGCGTACAGAGGAAGTGGGGTCCTATGGTGTGGCCGCTCCACGACGCAAGAGGCGTCGGAAGTGGCCGTGGGTCCTGCTGGGTGTGGTCCTTCTTCTGGCCGGTGGCTGTGTGGCCATCATCGCTGGAATCAGTCAGGAAACGTCGAAGACGGTGAAGGTCTCCTACGAGGTCACCGGCAAGGGCTCCGACGTCGTCATCTCGTACAGCACGTGGCACGGCGACACTGGCTCGATCAGTCAGGAGACAGTGACGTCTTTGCCGTGGACGAAAGAGGAGACCACGACCGGACTCGTCAAGGGCGGCACCCTCAATGCCACGCTCGGTGCCTCTGGGGGATCGCTCAAGTGCTCCGTGACAGTGGCCGACGGGAAGCCGAAGACCGCCACGGCGTCGGGCCCCTTCGCTACCGCCTCCTGCAGCGGCTTCTGAGGCACAGTGAGTCCTCCAACACCACTCCTTGGGCGCGTTCTCCCGGCGGAAATACTGACACGCGGACATCCGGACTGTCCTCGCGCTGGACGTCGAGCCCAAGCTGGTCAGGCTCGCGATGATCGCGGCGTCCCTGTCCTTCATCACTTATGAGCTGGCCTGATCGCCCACCACTCGCACCGTCGCGGTGAAGGGCGTGGCGGGTGGTTTGGATATGTGAGTGAACGAGAGCTGGTGGGCGCAGATCGGCTGGGGCGGATCTGCCGGCTGAGGGGGCACAGCGGCCCCGTACTTCCGCATACGGCGTCGTACGGGCACCAACGGCGCTTCAGAACTCCGAACTGGGGGTCAAGGGGTCGCAGGTTCAAATCCTGTCGTCCCGACCAGCTTTTGCAGGTCGGAGGCCGTTTCTGCCGTTAGGCGGGAGCGGCCTTTTCTGTTGGTGGTCGTCGCCTGGGTTGTCGGGCCTGTAGTGCTTGGTGATGGCGTTATGCGGCGGGTGGGTTGGTGGTCGTGGTGTGGTCGCGGCGTTGTTCTTCGCGGTTGAGGGCGTCGGTGATGGCGTTGACGGCTTGGTGGGCGGTGCGCTGGGTGAGGTGGGCGTAGATGTTCGCGGTGGTGGAG
>NZ_JBHTSF010000193.1:0-15576 GCF_042795295.1 Streptomyces sp. NPDC056486 | reverse complement strand
CCAGGGACCCCACGAAAACCCCTCGGACTATAAATCACCCCCCGTCCCCCCGGTGTGGGGGCCCCGCCGTGTTTTCCGTGGGGGCCCCGCTCACGTTGCGGCCGCACACTGAGCCGCCCTCAGCCCGCCGTCAAGCTCTCGATCAGTTCGTCCGCCGCCGAGTACGGGTCGGTCTCCCCCGCCACGATCCGTTCCGAGAGCGCCGAAAGCCGCGCGTCCCCGTGGAGATCCGCGATGCGCTCGCGCAGGGCCGTGACCGCGATCGTCTCGACCTCCCGCGCCGCCCGCGCCGCCCTGCGTTCCGCGAGGACCCCCCGCTCCTCCATCCACGCCCGGTGCTTCTCCAGGGCTTCGACGACCTCGTCGATCCCCTCGCCCCGCGCGGCCACCGTCTTCACGATGGGCGGGCGCCAGTCCCCCTTGGCGCGGGACTCCCCGAGCCCCAGCATGTGGTTCAGCTCGCGCGCGGTCGCGTCCGCGCCGTCCCGGTCCGCCTTGTTGACGACGTACACATCGCCGATCTCCAGGATCCCGGCCTTCGCCGCCTGGATCCCGTCGCCCATGCCGGGGGCGAGCAGCACCACCGACGTGTCCGCCTGCGAGGCGATCTCCACCTCGGACTGGCCCACGCCGACCGTCTCCACGAGGACGACGTCGCAGCCCGCCGCGTCCAGGACCCGGATCGCCTGCGGTGCCGACCACGCGAGGCCGCCGAGGTGGCCGCGCGTCGCCATGGAGCGGATGTAGACCCCGGGGTCGGACGCGTGCTCCGACATCCGGACCCGGTCGCCGAGCAGCGCGCCGCCGGAGAAGGGGGACGAGGGGTCGACGGCCAGGACGCCGACCCGCTTGCCCGCCCTGCGGTACGCGGACACGAGCGCCGACGTCGAAGTCGATTTGCCGACACCGGGAGACCCCGTGAGGCCCACCACGTACGCATGACCCGCCAGCGGAGCGAGCGCCGCCATGACCTCGCGGAGCTGCGGCGACGCCCCCTCGACCAGTGAGATCAGCCGGGCCACGGCCCGTGGCCTGCCCTCGCGGGCCTGTGCCACCAGGGAGGGGACGTCCTGCATGTCAGACAGCTCCGTTCCTAGACGTAGACGTACCTAGAGGTAGACGTACCTAGAGGTAGAGAAGGCTTACCCGCGCGGGACGCGTCAGGCCTTCGCCACCTTCACGATCAGCGCGTCCCCCTGCCCGCCGCCGCCACACAGCGCCGCCGCGCCCACGCCGCCGCCCCGCCGCTTCAGCTCAAGGGCGAGGTGCAGTACGACGCGTGCGCCGGACATCCCGATCGGGTGACCCAGGGCGATGGCGCCGCCGTTGACGTTCACCTTTTCCGAGGAGACCCCGAGGTCCTTCATTGACTGCACCGCGACCGCGGCGAAGGCCTCGTTGATCTCGATCAGGTCGAGGTCCGCGACGCCTAGGCCCTCCTTCTTCAGGGCGTGCTGGATCGCGTTCGACGGCTGCGACTGGAGCGAGTTGTCCGGGCCCGCCACGTTGCCGTGTGCCCCGATCTCCGCGAGCCACGTCAGGCCGAGCTCCTCGGCCTTGGCCTTCGACATCACCACGACCGCCGCGGCGCCGTCGGAGATCTGCGAGGACGTGCCCGCCGTGATCGTGCCGTCCTTGGCGAAGGCCGGGCGCAGCTTGCCGAGGGACTCCGTGGTCGTCTCGGCCCGGATGCCCTCGTCCTTGGAGAACAGGACCGGGTCGCCCTTGCGCTGCGGGATCTCGACCGGGGTGATCTCGGCCTCGAAGGTGCCGTTCTTCTGCGCGGCGGCGGCCCGCTGGTGGGAAGCGGCGGCGATCTCGTCCTGCTCGGGGCGTGCGATGCCCAGGCGGGTGTTGTGCTTCTCCGTGGACTCGCCCATGGCGATGTTCTCGATGGAGTCGGTCAGGCCGTCGTACGCCATGGAGTCGAGCATCTCGATGGCGCCGTACTTGAAGCCTTCGCGGGACTTCGGGAGGAGGTGCGGCGCGTTCGTCATCGACTCCTGGCCGCCGGCGACGACGATGTCGAACTCGCCCGCGCGGATCAGCTGGTCGGCGAGCGCGATCGCGTCGAGCCCGGAGAGACACACCTTGTTGACGGTGAGCGCGGGGACGTTCATGGGGATGCCCGCCTTGACGGCGGCCTGACGTGCCGGGATCTGCCCTGCCCCGGCCGTGAGCACCTGCCCCATGATCACGTACTGCACCTGGTCGCCGCCGATGCCGGCCCGGTCGAGCGCGGCCTTGATCGCGAACCCGCCCAGGTCCGCGCCGGAGAAGGACTTCAGGGAGCCGAGCAGGCGGCCCATGGGCGTTCGAGCGCCCGCGACGATCACTGAGGTGGTACCGGTCGTTCCAGACATGTGCCACGGCCCCTTGGGAGGAGGAGTTAATGAGGGTTTACTTGAATGTACTGAGCGGTACGCCGCGCGTCACCGGGCGCTCGGTGTGATCGCGCGCACGTTGCGTAATCACCGCCGGAAAGGCTGCACTTAGACCATGCTGACGCGAATCGATCACATCGGGATCGCCTGTTTCGACCTCGACAAGACCGTCGAGTTCTACCGGGAGACGTACGGCTTCACGGTGTTCCACACCGAAGTCAATGAGGAGCAGGGCGTGCGCGAGGCCATGCTCAAGATCAATGAGACGAGTGACGGCGGCGCCTCCTACCTGCAGCTCCTCGAACCCACTCGCGACGACTCCGCCGTGGGCAAGTGGCTGGCGAAGAACGGCGAGGGCGTGCACCACATCGCCTTCGGCACCGCGGACGTGGACGCCGACGCCGCCGCCGTAAAGGAAAAAGGCGTACGCGTCCTTTATGAGGAGCCCAGGATCGGTTCCATGGGATCCCGTATCACCTTCCTGCACCCCAAGGACTGTCACGGAGTACTGACCGAACTCGTCACCTCGGCAGCTCAGGAGTCACCGGAGCACTGACCTCCGCATACTTGGGCCGGTAAGGTTGTGGTCGGCCGTCCGAAGTATGGGCGGCCGGTCGTCCGTACGCTGGGCGACTGTTTACCGGGGTCCGGGTTTCGGGGGACGAGCGTCAGGGCAGCAGCCCCTGCTCCGCTGATGATCTGACACCATTCCCCGTGGGCCCCGTTCGGCGGATGGACAGGGCTCGTACGAAACTTGCGACCAGAGTGGGGGTCTTCCCTACTCGGTCGAAGTTGAGAGCTTGGAGTGGGGCCTCCCTACTCGGTCGAAGTTGAGGGCTTGGAGTGGGGTATCCCCTGCTCGAACGAAGTTGAGAGCTTGGGGAAGGATGGGACCGCGCAGTGCGGGGCTACGAACGCCAAGAGAGCTCGCGGGCTGAGACGGACCATCTTTCGCGGTTCGAGGCCGAGATGGACCGGCTGAAGACCGAGCGAGAGAAGGCTGTTCAGCACGCCGAAGACCTCGGCTACCAGGTCGAGGTGTTGCGCGCCAAGCTTCACGAGGCGCGCCGCAACCTCGCGTCCCGCCCTGCCTACGACGGCGCGGACATCGGCTATCAGGCCGAGCAGTTGCTCCGTAATGCCCAGGTTCAGGCCGACCAGCTGCGCCAGGACGCCGAGCGGGAGCTGCGCGACGCCCGTGCGCAGACCCAGCGCATCCTCCAGGAGCACGCCGAGCAGCAGTCCAGGCTCCAGTCCGAGCTGCACTCCGAGGCGGTGTCACGCCGTCAGCAGCTCGACCAGGAGCTGTCCGAGCGCCGCCAGACCGTCGAGTCGCACGTCAACGAGAACGTGGCGTGGGCCGAGCAACTCCGGGCGCGCACGGAGCAGCAGGCACGCCGCCTGCTCGACGAGTCGCGCGCGGAGGCCGACCAGGCCCTTGCCGCTGCCCGCGCCGAGGCCGAGCGTGTGGCCGAAGAGGCCCGCCAGCGCCTTGCCAGCGATGCCGAGTCGGCCCGCGCCGAGGCCGAGGCGACCCTGCGCCGGGCCCGTGCGGACGCCGAGCGCCTCCTGAACGCCGCTTCCACGCAGGCGCAGGAGGCCACCGATCACGCGGAGCAGCTGCGCTCCTCCACGGCCACCGAGTCCGAGCAGTCACGCCGCCAGGCGAGCGAGGCGAGCCGGGCCGCCGAGCAGCGCATGGCGGAGGCCGAGACGGCTCTGCGCGAGGCGCGCGCGGAGGCCGACAAGGTCGTCGCCGAGGCGAAGGACACCGCGTCCAAACAGCTGTCGGCCGCCGAGGGCGCCAACGAACAGCGCACGCGCACCGCCAAGGAGCAGGTCGCCCGCCTGGTGGGCGAGGCGACGAAGGAAGCCGAGGTCACCAAGGCCGAGGCCGAGCAGCTCGTCACCGACGCCAAGGCCGAGGCCGAGCAGCTGATCAAGGACGCCTCCGAGAAGGCGCGCACGATCACCGCCGAGGAGACCGCGGGCCAGCTCGCCAAGGCCGCCCGCACCGCGGAGGACGTACTCGACAAGGCGTCCAAGGACGCCAAAGAGACGACGAAGACCGCCACCGAAGAGGCCGAGCGGATCCGCACCGAGGCCGAGACCGAGGCGGACCGGCTGCGTGCCGAGGCGCACGACATCGCCGAGCAGCTCAAGGGCACGGCGAAGGACGACACCAAGGAGTACCGCGCCAAGACCGTCGAGCTGCAGGAGGAGGCGCGCCGCCTGCGCGGCGAGGCCGAGCAGCTGCGGGCCGACGCGGTCACCGAGGGCGAGCGGATCCGCAGCGAGGCCAGGCGCGAGGCCGTCCAGCAGATCGAGGAGGCGGCCAAGTCCGCCGAGGAGCTGCTCGCCAAGGCGAAGGCCGACGGCGATGAGCTGAAGACGGCGGCGACCGCCGAGAGCGACCGGGTCCGCGCCGAAGCCATCGAGCGCGCCACGACCCTGCGCAAGCAGGCCGAGGAGACCCTGGAGCGCACCCGCGCGGAGGCCGAGCGGCACCGCGAGGAGGCCGCCGAGCAGGCCGAGGCCACGAAGTCCGAGGCGACGGACGCCGCGCGGGCCCTGCACGAGGAGACCGAGCGGGCCATAGCGGCACGTCAGGCCGAGGCTGCCGACGAGCTGACCCGCCTGCACACGGAGGCCGAGGAGCGTCTCGCCTCCGCCGAGCAGGCGCTGACCGACGCCCGCGCCGAGGCCGAGCGCATCCGTAAGGAGGCATCGGACGAGACGGACCGCCTTCGCAGCGAGTCCGCCGAGCGGATCCGCACCCTTCAGGCGCAGGCCGAGACCGAGGCCGAGCGCCTGCGTACCGAGGCCGCGGCCGACGCGTCGCAGGCGCGCGCCGAGGGCGAGAACATCGCCGTGCGGCTGCGTACGGACGCCGCCACCGAGGCCGAGCGGCTCAAGACCGAGGCCCAGGAGTCGGCCGACCGGCTTCGCTCGGAGGCCGCAGCCGCCGCCGAGCGCGTGGGCACGGAGGCCGCCGAGGCGCTGTCCGCCGCCCAGGAGGAGGCCGCGAGGCGCCGCAGGGAGGCCGAGGAGACCCTCAGCTCCGCGCGCGGCGAGGCCGACCAGGAGCGCGAGCGGGCCCGCGAGCAGAGCGAGGAGCTCCTCGCCACCGCCCGCAAGCGCGTCGAGGAGGCCCAGACCGAGGCCGTCCGCCTCGTCGAGGAGGCAGACCGCAGGGCGACCGAGATGGTCTCAAGCGCCGAGCAGACCGCCCAGTCCGTACGGGACTCCGTGGCGGGGATGCAGGAGTCGGCGCAGGAGGAGATCGCCGGCCTGCGCAGCGCCGCCGAGCACGCGGCGGGGCGTACGAAGACCGAGGCGCAGGAGGAAGCGGACCGCGTCCGCGCCGACGCCTACGCCGAGCGGGAGCGCGCCGCCGAGGACGCGAGCCGCGCCCGGCGTGAGGCGAACGAGGAGTCCGAGGCCGCCAAGTCGCTTGCCGAGCGCACCGTTTCGGAGGCGATCGCGGAGGCCGAGCGGCTGCGCTCGGACGCTTCCGAGTACGCCCAGCGTTCCCGCACGGAGGCCTCGGACGCGATCGCGTCGGCCGAGCAGGACGCGTCCCGCACGCGCGCCGACGCCCGCGAGGACGCCAACCGCATCCGCAGTGACGCGGCGAGCCAGGCCGACCAGCTGATCGGCGAGGCGCGCAGCGAGGCGGAGCGGCTGCAGACCGAGACGGTCGCGGAGGCCGACCGGCTGCGGGCCGAGACGACCACCGAGGCCGAGCGGGTGCGCGCGGAGTCGGTGGCCAAGGCCGAGAAGCTCATCTCGGACGCGACGGGTGACGCCGAGCGGCTTCGCGCGGACGCCGCCGAGACGGTCGGCTCCGCCCAGCAGCACGCCGAGCGCATCCGGTCGGACGCCGAGCGCGTCAAGGCGGAGGCCGCCGCCGAGGCCGAGCGGCTCACCTCGCAGGCGCGGGAGGAGGCCGAGCGGACCCAGGACGAGGCACGCAGGGCCGCCAACAAGAGCCGTTCCGAGGCGGCCGAGCAGGTCGACGCGCTCATCACGGAAGCGGTGGCCGAGGCCGAGAAGCTGACGACCGACGCTCAGGAGAAGGCGCTCAAGGCCACCACGGACGCGGAGGCGCAGGCCGACACGATGGTCGGCGCGGCACGTACGGAGGCCGACCGTCTTGTCTCCGACGCGACGGTCGAGGGCAACTCCCTGGTGGAGAAGGCCCGTACGGACGCGGACGAACTGCTCGTCGGTGCCCGCAGGGACGCGACGGCCATAAGGGAGCGCTCCGAGGAGCAGCGCGACCGCCTCACCGCCGAGATCGAGGAGCTGCACGAGCGTGCGCGCCGCGAGTCCGCCGAGGCGATGAAGTCCGCGGGCGAGCGCTGTGACGCCCTGGTGAAGGCCGCGGAGGAGCAGCGCGCCGAGGCCGAGGCGACGGCCAAGGAGATGGTGTCGGACGCGAGCTCCGAGGCCGGCAAGGTGCGGATCTCCGCCGTGAAGAGGGCCGAGGCACTGCTCAAGGAGGCCGAGACGAAGGTCGCCGAGCTGGTGCGCGACGCCGAGCGCGTCAAGGCGGAGGCGGAGGCCGAGGCCGAGCGGACGGTTGACGAGGGTAAACGCGAGCTGGAGATTCTCGTCCGGCGCCGCGAGGACATCAACGCGGAGATTTCCCGTGTCCAGGACGTGCTGGAGGCGTTGGAGTCTTTTGAGGCCCCACCGGTCCCCGGTGCGAAGGACAGTGGCGTCAAGGCCGGCGCGGCGGCGGGGTCAACTCGATCGAGTGGCAAGCCGTCTGAGGGGTAGCCAAGGAACATCCGCCGTGCTTGTAAAGGACCTTCGGCACTGTCGCTGGCAAGTCCTCTGGCGGTTAGCCACTCAAAAGGGGTGTCATTCTCCAGATCAAACGGGCATCCGCTCGATGACACGCCGCTTTGACCCCTAGGATTCCCCCTATCACCTCACCGGTCTCATTCGACAGGAACCCCATGAGCGACACTTCCCCCTACGGCTTCGAGCTTGTGCGGCGTGGGTACGACCGCGCTCAGGTGGACGAACGTATCTCCAAGCTCGTCTCCGACCGTGACAGCGCTCTCGCTCGAATCACTGCTCTGGAAAAGCGCATTGAGGAACTGCACCTCGAGACGCAGAACGCGCAGGCGCAGGTAGCCGACGCCGAACCGTCGTACGCGGGCCTCGGTGCCCGCGTCGAGAAGATCCTCCGCCTCGCCGAGGAGGAGGCGAAGGACCTGCGCGAAGAGGCCCGTCGCGCAGCCGAGCAGCACCGTGAGCTCGCCGAGTCGGCGGCCCAGCAGGTGCGCAACGACGCCGAGTCGTTCGCGGCCGAGCGCAAGGCCAAGGCGGAGGACGAGGGCGTCCGGATCGTCGAGAAGGCCAAGGGCGAGGCGGGCACGCTGCGCAGCGAGGCGCAGAAGGACGCGCAGCAGAAGCGCGAGGAGGCTGACGCCCTCTTCGAGGAGACCCGCGCCAAGGCCGCCCAGGCCGCGGCCGACTTCGAGACGAACCTCGCCAAGCGCCGCGAGCAGTCGGAGCGTGACCTGGCTTCGCGTCAGGCCAAGGCCGAGAAGCGTCTTGCGGAGATCGAGCACCGTGCGGAGCAGCTTCGTCTCGAGGCGGAGAAGCTGCGTACGGACGCCGAGCGTCGCGCCCGTCAGACGGTGGAGACGGCGCAGCGTCAGGCCGAGGACATCGTCGCCGATGCGAACGCCAAGGCCGACCGGATCCGTTCGGAGTCGGAGCGCGAGCTTGCGGCGCTGACGAACCGTCGCGACTCGATCAACGCGCAGCTCACCAATGTGCGCGAGATGCTGGCCACGCTCACGGGTGCGGCCGTCGCCGCCGCGGGTACGCCCGCCGACGAGGAGCCGGTCTCTCGCGGGGTTCCGGCTCAGCAGACCCGCTGAAGCGCCTGGGAGACCTGCGGGCTCGTTGCTGAGCACGCAGTTCCCCGCGCCCCTGAAGGGACGCTTACAGAGCCCCCTGCCCAAGTGGCAGGGGGCTCTGTCCCGTTTTAGCGTGGCCGCATGATCGAGCTCGAGGGGCTGACCAAGCGGTACGGCGAGAAACTGGCCGTCAACGACCTCACCTTCACCGTGCATCCTGGTGTCGTCACCGGCTTCCTCGGGCCGAACGGCGCGGGCAAGTCCACGACGATGCGGATGATGCTCGGGCTCGACAACCCCACTGCGGGTGCCGCGCGGATCGACGGCAAGCGGTACGACCAGCTGAAGGACCCGTTGAAGTACATCGGCGCCCTGCTCGACGCCAAGGCCATGCACGGCGGGCGCAGCGCCTTCAACCATCTCCTCTGCCTCGCGCAGAGCAACGGCATCCCGCGCACCCGCGTCCACCAGGTCCTCGACACCGTCGGTCTGACGCAGGTCGCCAAGAAGAAGGCCAAGGGCTTCTCGCTCGGCATGGGCCAGCGCCTGGGCATCGCGGGCGCGCTGCTCGGCGACCCCGAGATCCTGATGTTCGACGAGCCGGTCAACGGACTCGACCCCGAGGGCATCCACTGGATCCGGAACCTGATGAAGTCCCTCGCCGCGCAGGGCCGTACGGTCTTCGTCTCCTCCCACCTGATGAGTGAGATGGCGCTGACCGCCGAGCACCTCGTCGTCATCGGGCAGGGGCGGCTCCTCGCCGACACCTCCATGGCGGACTTCATCCGGCAGAACTCACGCTCGTACGTCCGGCTGCGCTCACCCCAGCGCGAGCGCCTCCTCGACGTGCTGCACCAAGAGGGCGTCACGGCCGTCGAGGCGGGCAACGGGACCCTCGAAGTCGACGGCACCCCCTCCGAGGACCTCGGCGAGCTCGCTGCCCGCCATCAGCTCGTGCTCCACGAGCTCAGCCCCCAGCAGGCCTCGCTGGAGGAGGCCTTCATGCAGCTCACCGCGGAGTCGGTGGAGTACCACGCGCACACCACCGACCAGGCGGCCCCCGGCGCCGCCCCGCCTCCCCCCGAGCAGGTCGGGGGCTGGGGCGGGAGCTGGCAGCAGCAGAAGAAGGGGTCCTGAGCGATGGCCGCGACGCAGGTACTGAAGTCGGAGTGGACCAAGATCCGCTCGGTCTCGTCGACCGTGTGGACGCTGGGTCTCGCCGTGGTCGTCACGGTCGGGCTCGGTCTGTTGATCAGCATTCTGGCGAAGAACGACTACGACAGCCTGGGCGCCCAGGACCAACAGGTCTTCGACCCCACCTACACCAGTTTCGCCGGTATGAGCCTCGGCCAGCTCGCGATGATCGTCTTCGGTGTGCTCGTCGTCTCGAACGAGTACAGCACCGGCATGATCCGCACGTCCCTCTCCGCGGTCCCGCAGCGGGCGACGTTCATGACCGGCAAGGTCGTGGTCGCCACCCTGCTCTGCCTGGTGGTGGGGCTCGTCACGAGCTTCATCACGTTCTTCCTGGGACAGGCGATGCTCGGCGAGCACAAGGCCATGATCGGCGATCCGGGAGTGCTCCGTGCGGTGATCGGCGGCGGGCTCTACATGACGCTCATCGCGATGTTCTCGATGGGCGTCGCCACGATGCTGCGCAGCCCGATGCTGTCGCTCGGCATCCTGATGCCGTTCTTCTTCCTGATCTCCAGCATCCTGGGCAACGTCTCCGCGACGAAGAAGATCGGCCGTTACCTCCCTGACCAGGCGGGGAACAGGATCATGCAGGTGAAGACGCCGCTGGACGACGACATCCCTTACGGGCCCTGGGGCGGGCTCGCCATCATGGTGGTGTGGGTCGCGGTGGCACTGATCGGCGGCTATGTACTGCTGAAGAAGCGGGACGCGTAAGCGTTCTCCGCCGGAGTGCGGTGAGGGTCCGTCCGCAGTCCGGTGGTGGCCGTTCTGGCGGAGGCTTTGCTCTCTCTTGGCTGGAACCGTCAGCTCCCCGTTATCCTCCTAACCCTTACGGGGGCGTGTGCCCCGACGTCCTGAACCATTCGATGGGTGCGGAGAATGATCGAGGCAGTCGGCCTGACGAAGCGCTACGGCGCCAAGACAGCCGTGTACAACCTTTCCTTTCAGGTGCGACCCGGCACGGTCACCGGCTTCCTGGGCCCGAACGGCTCCGGCAAGTCGACGACCATGCGCATGATCCTCGGGCTCGACCAACCCACCACGGGTCAGGTGACGATCGGCGGCTACCCGTACCGCAAGCTCCCCAACGCCCCCCGCCAGGTCGGCGCGCTGCTCGACGCCAAGGCGGTGCACGGCGGCAGGCACGCCCGCAACCACCTCCTGTGTCTCGCGCAGCTCTCCGGCATCCCGGCCCGCCGGGTCGACGAGGTGCTCGGCGTCGTGGGCCTCCAGGAGGTGGCGAAGAAGCGCTCCAAGGGCTTCTCGCTCGGCATGGGCCAGCGCCTGGGCATCGCCGCCGCACTCCTCGGCGACCCTCAGGTGCTGCTCTTCGACGAGCCGGTCAACGGCCTCGACCCCGAGGGCATCCTCTGGGTCAGGAACCTGATGAAGTCGCTCGCCGCCGAGGGACGTACGGTCTTCGTCTCCTCGCACCTGATGAGTGAGATGGCGCTGACCGCCGAGCACCTGATCGTGATCGGCCGGGGGCAGCTGCTCGCGGACATGAGCGTCAAGGACTTCATCTCGCACAACTCCGCCGACTTCGCCCGGGTGCGCACTCCGGAAGGCGATGTGCAGCAGCGCGAGAAGCTGTCGGCCGCGCTGAGCGAGGCGGGCGGCCAGGTCATGCCCGAGCAGGACGGCGCGCTGCGCGTGACCGGCCTTCCGCTCCCCCGCATCAGCGACCTCGCGCACGGCGCGGACGTCCGCGTGTGGGAGCTCTCCCCGCACCAGGCCTCGCTGGAAGAGGCGTACATGCGGATGACGCAGGGCGCCGTCGACTACCGCTCGACGGTCGACCAGCGCGCGGGGCTGCAGATGCCCGTACAGCAGATGCCGCCGGGTGCGATGCCGCAGCAGCCGATGCCGGTGGCCGGACAGGGCCAGCCCGGGTGGTACGCGCCGCCGCCGCCCCAGCAGGGCGGCCAGCCCTTCGCGATGCCTCAGGGGGCGCCCCAGGGCGCTCCCGGGGCCCCTGCCGCACCGCAGGGCACCCCCAATCCGTACGCGGCCGCCACCCCGCAGGCGCCCGCAGCCGCTCCCGCTCCCGCTCCTGAGATGACAAAGCGCGCCACCGACAGCGAGGAATCCCCCCGATGACCACGCCTCCGACTCCGCAGCCGCAGGCGCAGCCCCAGCAGGCGTACGCACAGGCCGGCGCCCCCATGCCGCAGGGCGCCCCGATGGCTCCCCCGCCTGCCGCCCCCGCACCGCCCTCCGCGTGGCAGCAGGCGGTGAACAATGCCTACACCTCGCCGATCCCGGTCAAGAAGACCCACCTCGGCAACGCCCTGGCGTCCGAGTGGACGAAGATCAAGTCGGTCCGCTCGACGATGTGGACCCTCGGCGTCTTCTTCCTCCTGGTCGTCGGCATCGGCCTGCTCGTGGCCGGGCAGACGCAGGACCGGGACTTCGCGGAGGTGCCGTTCACGATCCCGGCGTTCTTCGGTCTCGTGCTCGGCCAGATCTGTCTGATCACGCTCGGCGTCCTGGTGACGTCGTCCGAGTACGGCACGGGCATGATCCGTACGACGTTCACGGCGTCGCCGCAGCGCTATCGCGTGTTCGCCGCCAAGATCCTGATCTTCTTCGTGATCGCTTTCGTCGTCTCGGCGGGCTCCATCTTCCTTGTGGGCCTGATGACGTCGGGGATGCACAGCGGCCCCGAGGCGGGCGACGTGGCCTGGTCGGGCACGGTCCTCAAGGGCGGGCTCTACGTCTCGCTCCTGGGTGTCCTCGCGCTCGCCGCAGGATCGATGCTGCGCCACTCGGCGGGCGCGATCACCGCGATGCTCGGCGTGGTCCTGGTGCCCGCGATCCTGCCCGTGTTCCTGATGATCTCCGAGGGCACCCGGCCTTTCGGCGAGAAGATGATGGACTACAACGCCATCAATTCGCTCGCCAAGATCTTCGAGATGGACGGGGCGGGCGGCGGCACCTCGCAGCTGCTGCTGCTCGTCGGCGTGACGATGGCCGCGATCGTCGGCGCCTTCGCTCTCCTGGAGAAGCGCGACGTATAGCCGCCGGGAACGGCCGTCAGTAGGGCCGTCAGTATCTGGGCGCGTTACGGGACCGCTGCACCCGCGAGGTGCGGCGGTCCTTCGCGTTCCAGCAGGCCTTGTGCCAGTGCCTGCGCTCGTCCACGCCCGAGTGCTCGGGCCAGGCCACCACATGCGCGACGCCGGAGGGGATCTCCTGGTCGCAGCCGGGGCAGCGGTAGGTCTTGCCGACCGTGCTCGCGCCCGCGACATGGCGCAGACTCCACTGCTCGCCCTGCCAGCTCTCGGTGGACTGGAAGCCGCCGTAGCGGCCCGCCGGTTCCCCTTCCGTGCGCGGGCTGTCTTCTCCGCCGCCCTTCGGGCGGTTACGACGCGGGGACACGGGACACCTCACGGGATGTACGGGGGCCAGGAGTGCGTCCAGCCTACGCGGCATGCGCAGGAGTGGGCGCCTGTCACCAATCACCACAGATCCCCCCAGCATTTCGCAGAAAATCCGTCAATCTTCATGCCAAGCCGTGCCTTTGGCACGTGTCACGCGTTGTTGCCCGTAGGGGGAGTGCCTGCGTCGGCGCCAAGGAGGCAGGAGTGCGATGCGTGTAGGTAGTTTTGTTCTGGCCGCCCAGTTCCCGGGACAGGGGCAGGGGGAGGCGCTGCACCGTGCGGTGCGGTCCGCGGAGGTGGCCGAGGAGGCGGGCCTGGACTCCGTCTGGCTCGCCGAGCACCACTTCGTGCCGTACGGCACATGTCCGTCCGCCGTGACCCTCGCCGCGCTCCTTCTCGGGCGTACGCGGCGCATCCGGGTCGGCACCGCGGTGAGTGTCCTGCCGACGGTTCATCCCGTCGCCCTGGGCGAGCAGGCGGCGCTGCTGCACCTGACGTCCGGCGGGCGCTTCTCGCTCGGCGTGGGGCGCGGCGGGCCGTGGGTGGACCTGGAGGTCTTCGGGGCCGGTCTCGACGCGTACGAGAAGGGGTTCCCGGAATCGCTCGACCTGCTCCTTCGATGGCTGAGCGAGCCTCGGGTCGCGGGCGACGCGGGCCGCTTCCCCTTCCGCGAGGTCACCGTGGTGCCACGGCCGCAGGAGGCGCTGACGGGCCCGGCCGAGGAGAGCGGGGAGAGTACCGGCGGACCGGAGGTGGTCGTCGCCTGCACCTCGCCGGCCAGTGTGCGCCTTGCGGCGGATCGCGGTCTGCCGATGCTGCTCGGCATGCATGTCGGCGACGAGGAGAAGGCCGAAATGGTGGCGTTGTGGCGTCGGCACGCGCGCGCCGCGGGGCGTACGCCGGAGGACGTCCACCGGGCTCCGCACGTGTCCGCCGGGGTCGCACAGATCGCGGACCGGCGCCTGGACGCGGCGGAGACGCTGCAGAAGGCGATGCCGGGGTGGCTCAAGCAGGGTCTTGACGCGCATGTGACGGTCGACGGCCGTACGCGGGCGATGCGGGACCCGCTCGCGTACACCGAACTCCTCTGCGGGCTGCATCCGGTGGGTACTCCGCAGCTGTGCGCCGACCGGATCGCGGCCACATCGGAGCGCACGGGGATCACCCGCTTCGCGCTCCTTGTCGAGGGCTCCGGCGATCTGGCGACGACGGAAGAGAACGTCCGAAGGCTGGGTGCCGAAGTGCTGCCCCAGCTCGGCTGAGCCGCTGGGGCGGGAGCTGCCGCTCCGGTACTAGAACACCTCCCGCGTACGGAGCGGCAGCTCAGAGCGTCAGCAGTCCCGCAGTGTGGGCGACTGGTTGAGCAGCTGGCCCCGGATCGAGGTGAACCGGGCGAGCCTGTCGTCCACAGACGCATCCAGCGGGAACACCGCCACACGGTGGCAGTTCTGGAATGCGAGACGCACTCCGAAGTGGCGCTGCAGAGCGCCGCGAATCGCGTCACTCGCGAGCGCCCGAAGGAGCTGGCCGCGTGCCTGCTCGTTGGGTGGCGGCGTCTGGTTGTCGGCGAACTCGCCGCCGTCAACCTTCAGCTGGGCCACCAGGGAGCTGATCATCTCCCATGCGTAAGGCAGGGAGGTCCGGACGCAGTCGACGAATTCCGCTTCATCGACCTCGCCTCGCTCGGCCTGTTCCAACAGCGCCGGTGAGACGTCGAGCGACATGGGTTCTCCTCTCGCGCCCCCGGGGAGCGGGGGCTTACGGACAGGGAAGGAGTCCGTCCGTGCACGCAGCGTGCACACACGGCGACCTCCTGCTTATACGTTAAGCATCGGACCCGCACTTCACCAGGAGATTGGGAACATAACCGGCCAGGATCGAACAGGCCCATCGATGGAGGAATCGCGCGCACCACCTGGGGTCGAGTAGCGTTGCGCCCCATGCGTCTCGTCATTGCCCGATGCTCCGTGGATTACGCGGGCAGGCTCACAGCCCATCTCCCGTCGGCCCCCCGCCTGATCCTTGTCAAGGCGGACGGCAGTGTCTCGATCCACGCGGACGACCGGGCCTACAAACCTCTCAACTGGATGTCCCCGCCCTGCACCTTGAAGGAGGGGACCGGGGACGACGCGGGCGTCTGGACCGTCGTGAACAAGGGGGGCGAGAAACTCATCATCACGATGGAAGAGATCCTTCACGACTCCTCGCACGAATTGGGCGTCGATCCCGGCCTCATCAAGGACGGCGTGGAAGCGCACCTTCAGGAGCTGCTCGCCGACCGGATCGAGACGCTCGGCGAGGGCTATTCGCTCATCCGGCGCGAGTACATGACGGCGATCGGCCCGGTGGACATCCTCTGCCGCGACGCCGACGGGCAGACCGTCGCCGTCGAGATCAAGCGACGCGGTGAGATCGACGGCGTCGAGCAACTCACCCGCTACCTCGAACTGTTGAACCGCGACCCGCACCTGGCCCCCGTCAAGGGCATCTTCGCCGCCCAGGAGATCAAGCCGCAGGCCCGCGTGCTCGCCACGGACCGCGGCATCGGCTGCGCCATCCTGGACTACAACGCGATGCGCGGCATCGAGGACGACAAACTGCGGCTGTTCTAGAAGCTTTTGTACGGAGGAGGGGGGGGGGGGGGCCCCGGCCCCCCCCCCCGGTACCCGACCCACGGCAGAAAGGAGGCGAAGGGGGGGGCCACGCGGGGGCGGGGCCCGCGGCCCCCCG
>NZ_JBHTSF010000192.1:0-15775 GCF_042795295.1 Streptomyces sp. NPDC056486 | reverse complement strand
TGGGTCCGGAGGACTCGTCGGTCCTCTGGACCGGCCGCTCGTCTCCTGGCCGTCGAGCGACTCCTCCGAGGACCGCTCCGGCTCCCTCGGGGCGGGCAGCGCCACCGTGGCCGCTGCCTCCCGGCGGCGCGACACGGCGCCGCTCACCCGCGCGGCCACCGGCTGCGCGAAGCGTGCGGTCAGCGGGCCGACGATCACGAGGATCAGGACGTACGCCGTGGCCAGCGGGCCGAGTCGCGGCTCGATGCCCGCGGTGACGGCCAGACCCGCGATGACGATGGA
This sequence comes from Streptomyces sp. NPDC056486, assembly GCF_042795295.1. Classification (NCBI taxonomy): domain Bacteria; kingdom Bacillati; phylum Actinomycetota; class Actinomycetes; order Kitasatosporales; family Streptomycetaceae; genus Streptomyces; species Streptomyces sp. NPDC056486. The sequence goes on along the minus strand of NZ_JBHTSF010000192.1, from coordinate 15,493 downwards.
GAACTCGCCGCGTGCCACAAGCGCACCGCCCGCCCGCCACCGTCCCTTGACGGAGATTTTGGCGCGGCGGGCAGCCAAGTATCCGGTGGCGATCTTCGTGCACGCCGTCACGACGGCGAGCAGGAGCGCGGGAAGGAGCACCGGCGGAATGCTCGCGGGATCCGTGTGCAGGCCGAAGAAGACGAAGAAGATGGCGGCGAACAGGTCGCGCAGCGGCGCGAGGAGGCTGTGCGCCCCCTCGGCGGCCTCGCCGGACAGGGCGATACCGACCAGGAACGCCCCCACGGCGGCGGAGACCTGGAGCTGCTGCGCGATGCCCGCGACCAGGATGGTCAGACCGAGGACGACGAGGAGCAGCTTCTCGGGGTCGTCGCTCGACACGAAGCGGGAGATCACGCGGCCGTAGCGCACGGCGAGGAACAGGACGAGACCGGCGGCCCCGAGTGCGATGCCCAGGGTGAGGCCACCCGCGGCCCAGCCGACACCGGCCAGCAGGGCGGTGATGATGGGCAGATACACCGCCATGGCCAGGTCTTCGAGGACCAGGATGCTGAGGATGACGGGCGTCTCGCGGTTGCCCAGGCGGCCCAGGTCGCCCAGAACCTTCGCGATGACCCCGGACGACGAGATCCAGGTGACACCCGCGAGGACCACGGCCGCCACCGGACCCCACCCCATGAGCAGTGCCGCGATCGCGCCCGGCACGGCGTTGAGCCCCATGTCGACGAGGCCGGCCGGGTACTGGGTCTTGAGGTTGCTGACCAGATCGCTCGCGGTGTATTCGAGCCCCAGCATGAGGAGCAGCATGATGACGCCGATCTCGGCGCCGATCGCGACGAACTCCTCACTGGCGCCGAGCGGCAGCAGACCGCCCTCGCCGAACGCGAGCCCGGCGAGAAGATAGAGGGGGATCGGGGAGAAGCGGAACCGCCCGGCGAACCTGCCGAGCAGCCCGAGCGCGAGAATGATCGCGCCGAATTCGATCAGAAGGACTGCGGAGTGCATCGAATCACTCCCGCCCGAGTATCGCGGCGGCGCTCTCCACACCCTCGCGGGTGCCGATCACGATGAGCGTGTCCCCACCGGCGAGGCGGAAGGCGGGCGTGGGCGAAGGAATGGCTTCGGCCCTGCGAAGGACCGCGACGATGGAGGCGCCGGTCTCGGTCCGCATCTGGGTCTCGCCGAGCACCCGCCCGTTCCAGTGCGAGGAGCCGGAGACTTCGATGCGTTCGGCGACGAGGCCGAGGTCGGTGGTGTGCAGGAGGTTCGGGCTGTGGTGCGAGGGCATCAGCGCGTCGATCAGCGCGTCCGCCTCGCCGGAACTCAGCCGCAGCGAGAGGGCGCACTCGTCGGGGTCGTCGGCGCGGTAGGCGCTGAGGGTGCGCGCGCCGTCCCGGTGCGCGACGACCGAGATCTGGCGCTGTTCTCGGGTGGTCAGGTCGTACCTGATGCCGATGCCTGGGAGTGGCGTCTGGCTGAGACGTGAAGCGGACACAGCTCTTCCCCTAGTTGCTGATTGGCTGATGGGCGTCAATACGGCGTTAAGGTCACCCTATCGGCCCGTTCTTTGCCTGAACTTGGTGGTAGAGGTGCTCCGCCGGGATCAGAGTTGACGTTCCGCCAGTACCGTCTCGACGGAATCGGCTTCCGTGGGCGACTTGTCCTCGCGGTAGCGGACGACGCGGGCGAAGCGGAGTGTGACGCCGGCCGGGTAGCGGGTGGACGTCTGCAGCCCGTCGTAGGCGATCTCGACGACGAGCTCCGGACGTACGGTCACCAGGAAGCCGTCGTCGCTGACGGTGAGCTCGCGCAGCCGCTCGGTCTGCCAGGCGAGCATCACATCGGTCATGCCCTTGAAGGTCTTCCCGAGCATGGCGTACGTCCCGTCGGAGCGCCGGGCCCCCAGGTGGAGGTTGGAGAGCTTGCCGGTGCGCCGCCCGTGTCCCCACTCGGCGGCCAGGACCACGAGGTCCAAGGTGTGCACGGGCTTGATCTTCAGCCAGCTCGCCCCGCGGCGACCGGCGATGTAGGGCGCGTCCAGGGCCTTGAGCACGACACCTTCATGGCCGCGGCGCAGTGTGTCGGCGAAGAACTCCTCGGCGGCGCGGAGCTGCTCCTTGTCGGCGGGGTCGGTGACGACGGTGCGCCGCACCCGCATCGGCTCGGGGACGAGCCGCGCCAGGTGGCTGTGCCGCTCGGCGAACGGCAGGTCGAGGAGATCCTGCCCTCCGGCGTACAGGACATCGAAGAAGACGGGAGCGACGGGGAGCCCGGCGGCGGCGGTGGCGACATCCACCCGGGATCCGACGCGCCCCGCGATCTCCTGGAAGGGGCGGGGTCTGCCGTCGTCGTCGAGCGCGATGACCTCACCGTCGAGAATGAAGGTCTCAGCCGCCAATTCGCTTGCTGCGGCGGTCAGTTCGGGCAGTCGGTCGGTGATGTCGTCGAGGGTACGGGTGTAGACGCGGACCTCGTCCCCGTCGCGGTGCACCTGGACGCGGATGCCGTCCAGCTTCTCCTCGACGGCGCACGGCCCGCCCAGTTTGCCGACGCCCTCGGTGACGGAGCCCGCGCCGTGCGCGAGCATCGGGAGTACGGGGCGGCCGACGCTGAGCCGGAACTCGTCCAGGGCGCTCGGCCCCCGCGCGAGGAGGGCCTCGGCGACGGGGGTCACCGCCCCCGCCAGCATCACCGCACGCCGCACGGCGGCCGGTGGGGCCTCCGTGGCCCGGGCTAGGCCCTCCACGGCGATGGCATCGAGGGCGCCCTGCCGGACCTCGCCGGTGAGCAGCCCGACGAGGAACCGCTGCTCCTCGACGGTGGCCGCACCCATCAACTCCCCTACGAGCTGCCTGCGTTCGGCCTGGGAGCCCTGGCCGGAGAGGGCGCCGACGGCGGTGAGTGCGGCGTCCGTGGCCTGGACGGTGAGGGTGGGCTCGACGGCGGCCGGGGGCGGATCCTTCAGGAGACTCCACCCGATACCCAGCCTCCCCTGGGGGAGCCGGCCCGCGAGGTAGGGGATGACGATGGGGGCGTCGGCGGGGGTGGCCGAGCGGAAGAGGTCGGCGAGGAGGGTGATCTTCTGGGAGCGGGCGGGGGTGGTGGCCACGGTGGCGGACACGTGGGCCAGGCGGGCTAGGAGCATGAGGTTTCCTTTCCCCGTTCCCGCCCCTTCGTGGCTGCTCTATTAGCGGCTTCCCCGCGCAGGGGCTTCCCCGCGGGCTCCACCCCTCGAACGCCGGAGTGGCGCAGGTCACAGAATTCGGCCCGCGTGTCGCGTAATGAAACCCCCCGTCGGCGACTCGTACAGGCACGGAAGAAAGCAGAGCGAGCAGCGGCAGCTGCGGCAGAAGAGGAGTCCGATCATGGCCGTCACCCTTGAGCAGCCCGCCCGTGCTCGCCTGATCACCCCCGAAGGGCGGGAGCGCGCGCTCCCCGTGACCCTGCGCTATGCGTCGGCCGACCCCCTGGCCGTCCAGATCACCTTCCCGTCCGAGGCCTCCCTCGACGGTGCGGAGGTCACCTGGATCTTCGCCCGCCAGCTCCTCGAAGAAGGTCTCCGCAACCCCGTGGGCAGCGGTGACGTGCACATCTGGCCCTGCGGGCGGGCGCGCACGGTTCTTGAGTTCCACGCGCCGCAGGGTCTCGCCCTCGTGCAGTTCGACAGATCCGTCCTGCGGAGATTCCTGCTCCGTGCGTACGCCGTCGTGGGCGTGGGGCGTGAGGAGGTGGGGCTCGATCTGGATCAGGACCTCGCCCGCCTGCTCGGCGGCGTCTGAGCATCCTGAGCGTGACACGCGGACGCACTCGCCTGCACGATATTAGGTTAGGCTGCCCTAACTTGATCGTGGTGAGCGGCTTCCGGCTGCTCAGGGGAGGGGAGTCCGATGGGTCATGGCTGGGAGGGAGCGGTCCTCAAGCTGTTCCGCGGCAAGGACTTCGAGTTCACCGTCACCGGGGCCGAGGACGTCACCGAGCACTACCGGCGCCTGCACCTCACGGACGGCGGCATGCTCGCGCTGACCGGAGTGCATCCGACGATGTGGGTGCGCCTGTGGTTCGACCGGGCGGACGGCAGGCATCATCAGCGCGCGTACACCCTGGTGGACCCCGATCCCGCCGCCGGGACGTTCAGCCTCGAATTCGCCCTGCACGACGGCCGCGCGAGCGACTGGGCGCGCAAGGCCGGTCCGGGGGACAAGATCGAGGCCACCCTGCAGGGCACCGGCTTCGACGTGCCCGATCCGCTGCCCGCACGGCTTGTGGTGATCGGGGACACCGCAGCGTTCCCGGCCGTCACCTCGCTCCTGAACGCCATGCCCGACGTACCGGCGACGCTCTGGCTGGAGACGCAGCACGCCTCGGACCACGATCTCGGCCTGAGCCTCGACCCGGCCCTGCACGATCTGCACCGGGTGGAGCGACGTGCCGCGGGCGGCCACCTCGTCGACGAGGTCAGAGCGGCGCTGCCCGCGCTGATCGAGGACTCCGCCGACGTGTACGTATGGATCACCTGCGACACGACGACGACCCGGGCCCTCGCCTCGTACGTCCGCAAGGAGCTTTCGATCCCGAGGCACCGCGTGCACGCGCTCGGCTACTGGCGCCCCGAGAAGCGGTAGGCGCGGGCCGCCCGCCGCGCCCGCCGCCGGATCACCACCACCGCACCGGCCACCAGGGCCGCCGAACCCGCGGCGACGAGAAGGATCGCGGTCCAGTCCGAGCCGTCGGCCTCGACCGAACGGACGGCGAGCTCGGCAGCGGGAGCAGGACCTCGCACCGTGCCCGCCTTCTCGCTCTCGGGGACCAGCGAACCCACCGGCCTGACGTGACCCGCGGCCTTGAACCCCCAGTCGAGGAGCGACCTGGTCTCCTCGTACACGCGGTATCCGCCGCTCGCCTGAGGATTCATCACCGACACGACGAGGGTGCGGCCGCCGCGCTGCGCCGCGCTGATGAGGGTGTTGCCCGCGTGGCTCGTGTAGCCGTTCTTGATGCCGAGCAGGCCGGGGTAGCCGGCCACGCCGTCGGCTCCGGTGAGCAGGCGGTTGGTGTTCTGGATGGGGTAGGACCAGCCGCCGTTCGGGAACTTGGCGACCGAGGTCGAGCAGTAGCGGGCGAACTCCGGATCCGCGAGCCCCGCCCGGCCGAAGACCGCGAGGTCGTACGCCGATGAGACCTGCCCCGGCGCGTCGTAACCGTCGGGAGAGACCACATGCGTGTCGCGTGCGCCCAGCGCGCGGGCCTTGGCGCGCATCTGGCGGACGGTCTGCTGCCAGCCGCCGTTGAGTTTGGCGAGCACGTGCACGGCGTCGTTGCCGGAGCTGAGGAACACGCCGCGCCACAGATCGGCGATGCGGTAGCTGTGCCCCGCCTCGACCCCCACCAGGCTGCTGCCGTCACCGATGCCGGAGAGGTCGCTCTGGGTGACCTTGTGCCGGGAGACGGCATCCAGATGCGGCAGCGCGGTGAGGGCGAAGAGCGACTTCAGGGTGGAGGCGGGCGGCAGTTGGCGGTGCGCGTTGTGGGCGGCGAGGACTTCGCCCGAACGGGCGTCGGCCACCAGCCAGGAGAGCGCGGAGACGTCGCCCGGCACGGCCGGGGCACCGGCGCCAGGACGGGCCTGGACGCCCTGCCGGTCGAGGAGGTCCGAGGAGTACGCGGGGCCCGGCTTGGGCGGCGTGGGCTCGGCCGCCGCGGCCGAGAAGGGCGTGGGCAGGAGGACCAGGGCGGCGACCGCGAGGGCCGTGGTGCGGACGGATGAGGAGCGCGGGAGGTACCTGATGACCATTCAGCCACGGTATGAGCGCGGCCCGAAGCCCGCAGGTCAGCTTGGTCCGGCTGGATGTACCGGTGGCCGCCGACCGTGTCCGCGTGCGCTCTTCCCGAACCCGCCGTCCCCGCCCACACTGCTGAGCAAGGGCGGCGGAGGAGGCTCTGATGACCACTCGACGGGGGCAGAGGCAGGGGCGAGGTAGGGCGGGGCGGAAGCGGCGCAGGACGACCTGGAAGCCGGTGGCGGTGTGCGGCGCTGCGCTGCTCCTGCAGCTGATGCTGATCTGGCCGGTCCTTCGGCCCTACGTGGCAGGGGCGTTGGTCCTCGGCGTCCTGGGGTCCGTGGCGTGGTGGCTGTGGCACACGGACCGCGCGGTACGCGGCCGCGATCGGGCCTGGCGGCGGGAGGACGCGGTACGGGCGGGGCATCGGACGCTCGCCGAGGTGGACGTGATGACCGGCACCGCGTTCGAGGAGCTGGTCGCCGCACTCTGTCGAAGGGACGGGTGTACGGAAGTACGCCGAGTGGGCGGTGCGGGGGACAACGGAGCCGATGTGGTCGGGCGGCTCCCGGACGGCCGGAGCATGATCATCCAGTGCAAGCGGTACGCACCGAGCCGCACCGTCGCCAGCCGTGACCTGCGCGATCTCCTGGGATCCCGCGTGCACTTCGGGGCGGACGTGGCGATCTGCGTGACGACCGCGCGGTTCAGCCGCCCCGCCCAGACCTTCGCGGCCGGGAACGGCATCGGCACCGTGCACCGCGACCACGTGGGCCTGTGGAACAGCGGGGCCGCGCTGGAGTCGCTGCTCGGCGTCAGCGGCGCGGGCCAGGGGGACAACCGGCATCGGGTGCGCTGGAAGAAGACGTACGGATAGGCGTGGATGAACGACATCGAGCGGGTCCTGGGGCGTCCGCCCCGCGCGTGCGCCGCGTGGGTGAATCGGACGCGGTCGCCTTCGCGGGACGCCGCCGCTCAGCCGCGCGGCCGGACGTGGAGGTCGGGGCCGCTCGTCCCCAGCGCCTCCACGCCCGCCAGCAGCCGCATGTCGTGGTCGTAATCGCCGCCGACGAGCGACCGGAACGGCACAGGATCATCCGTGAAGAGCCCGTCGAGCCGACGCGCGTACGCCTGCTCGGCCGCCGCGAACCGATCCTCCGGCAGGTCGTTCGAGTCGTACACCACGAAGGGTTCGAGCGGCGCCATGCCGGTGAACCAGAACAGTCCGTGCTGCACGGGGTACAGGACATCCGCGATGCGGCCGTGGATGCCCCGGTCGGTGAACGAAGACTCCCGGGCGCCGACCGTCACCGACACCAGGGCGCGCCGTCCCGCCAAGGCGCCCTCGCTGTAGGGCGGCGGGAGAGCGGGGCCGTAGCCGAACCCGGCGGTGAACACCCGGTCGATCCAGCCCTTCAGGATCGCGGGCGCCGAGAACCACCACATCGGGAACTGCAGGATCACCGCGTCCGCCCAGCGCACCTTCTCCTGCTCCGCCGCGATGTCGGGGGAGAGGCGCTGCGCCAGCGTGTCCCGCTCGGAGGCGGCCATCACGTGCAGTCGCCGGTCCGCGGTGTGGCCGGGGAAGTCGTCGGCGTCCACCGTCGCCTTCCACTTCATCGCGTAGAGGTCGGAGACCTGTACCTCGTGTCCGGCCGCGCGCAGCTCCTCCACGGCGAAGGCGGCCAGCGATGCGTTGAGCGAACGGGATTCCGGATGGGCGCTTACGACGAGGATCTTCTTCTGGTGGTTCATGACGCCACGTTCTCCCGGGCCGGGGAGGGTAGCCAGAACCCTGTTCAACCGTCGGAACGGCAATCCTGGTACTGGCGGGGCCACGCATAATTGACCCCATGGAAGGCACGGACCAATCGACGCACACCGACGGGATCGGCGGCGGTCTCGGCGAGCGGATCGGCGACACCCGGCGGGCACTCGGCGGTTTTCTGCGCGCCCGCCGGGGGCGCGTCGCGCCGGAGCACGTCGGGATCGCCGGCGGCCGTCGCCGTCGCGTGCGCGGGCTGCGCCGCGAGGAGTTGGCCCAGCTCGCCGGGATCAGCGTGGACTACTACGTACGCCTCGAACAGGGCCGCGCCACCCAGCCGTCCCCCGAGGTGCTCGACGCGCTCGCCGGGGCGCTCGGCCTCGACGCGGCGGAGCGCGGGCACCTGGCGACCCTGGTCGCCGCCCGGCGCGATCCCGCGCCCACGGCCCGGGTCAGCCCTCTGCTGCGGCGGATCCTGGACTCCATGGCCGACTTCCCGGCCTTCGCGACGGACCACCGCCTCGACGTGGTGGCCTGGAACACCATCGGCGCCGAGCTGATGGGCGGTCTGGGTGAACCGCGGCGCCGCGACCGGAACAACGCGAGGTTCCTCTTCCTCGACCCCGCCTCACGCGCTGTGTTCCCCGAGTGGGAGGACAGGGCGGCGGAGGCCGTGGGTCAGCTGCGGGTGGCGGCGGGGCGTTATCCCGAGGACGCGGATCTTGCGGCGCTCATCGCCGAACTGGCCGCGCACAGCGCCGAGTTCCGGAGAATCTGGGACAGCGGCGAGGTCGTGATGTGCGCGGCGGGCCGCAAGCAGCTGCGGCACCCGGCGGCCGGGCAGCTGACCCTGGACTTCGAGACCTTGCACGTGCCGGCCGCGCCCGGTGAGACGGGGCTCGTGGTGCACGTGTTCAGCGCCGTGGAGGGCAGCGCGGAGGCTGTCGCCCTCGCGGGTCTGGCCCAGGGCCTGACCTAGGACTCGGCCAGCAGGTCGTCCAGTTCCGCCGCGAAGAGAAGAGCCGGGTCGAAACCCATTCCGCCGAAGTGGCCCGAGAGCTCCAGGTGGGTGGCGAACGCTGACGCGGTGCTGTCCGGGGCGAGGGCCGTGGAGGCGTCGAGCAGCGTCGTCATGATCTCGTTGGAGATGCCGGTGATGTCCTCGGGTGCGTGGTAGCCGGGGACGGGGGTGCCGTAGATGAGGAAGTACCGCTGCGGGTCTTCCAGTGCCCAGTCGCGCACTACGTGCGCCAGTTAGGGCGGAGTCCTCGTGCGCACCGAGGAGACCCACGCCGGAGAGCAGGTCGAGGCGGACGTTCCCGCCGCGACCGAGATCCTCAGCGAGGGCCTCGAAGGGTGGCTGAGTGCCCTGAAGACCACGGCGGAAGCCCGCGCAGGCCACCACCAGCACCACTGAACCAGGCACCAGGCCCACGCCTTGCGGGCGGACGACAAAGGCGCGGCACACCGGCGGTTGCCCGGTGCCGCGCCTTGTCGGTGCGCCCGGGTTACTTCGGCAGGTTCGCCTCGATCGCGGCGATGACCTCGGGAGCGTCCGGCTCGGTCTTCGGGCCGAACCGCGCCACCACGTCGCCGTCCGCGTTCGTCAGGAACTTCTCGAAGTTCCAGCGGATGTCGCCGGTGTGTCCCTCGGCGTCCGCCGTGCCCACGAGGTTCTTGTACAGCGCGTGCCGGTCATCGCCGTTCACGTCGACCTTCTCGGTCATCGGGAACGTCACGCCGTACGTCGCCGAGCAGAACTCGGCGATCTCCTCCGACGTACCCGGCTCCTGGCCCATGAACTGGTTGCAGGGCACGCCGAGGACGGTGAAGCCACGGGCCGCGTACTGCTCGTGCAGGCGCTCGAGGCCACCGTACTGCGGGGTGAGACCGCATTTGGAGGCGACATTGACGATCAGGACGGCCTTGCCCAGGTACTGGCCCAGGTCGGCCGAGCCGCCCTGGAGGGCGCCGATCTCTGCATCTTCGTAGACAGACATGATCCGGAGCCTACGCTCCGTCAGCCGCGCGTCGCATCACGCCCACCAGTACACGCAAGACGCCCCCGCCCATCCGGCCGCGGGCGCCCTGCTCATGCCCGCGGCCCGCACCTGACATGTCGATGCGCACCGCGGTTCCACATCACAGAGAGGTGACCACCATGGGCGGCTCGATGCCGTGCTTGCGGGCCAGGGGTTTCCGAAACGTCTCGCTCGCAGTTGGAGTCCAGCGGCATCGTCGCCCCGTGCTTCGAGGCAGGCCACGTGGTGCAGGTCGTACGCGGGCGGGCCCATGTGCGCGGCTTTTACGCGGTCGACTCCTTCAACGTTCCGCCGGACGCGAATGGCGCCCAAGGCCTGAGTCCGGATCACCCCGGCTTGATGCCGGTAGATGGTTCACCCAGAAACGAAGAAGTGCCTTGCGACCTGCGATGACGGGGTTTTTCTAGGACCACATCAGGCACGATCGACAAGACACTTCCGAGATGCGATCTTCCTATGCCGCGGCGACGGTCTCATCCGCGTTCGATGACCCGAACCTGATCGCGTACGGCGGGCTGGAGCCGGTGGTGCGCCTGGCCGAGCGGTGCGGTCTGCCCGCGCTGGTCGGGGAAACGGACCCTAGTACGGCTGAAGGGGTTGGACTATCCGTTGTGTGCTTCGAGCTCGGTCGCCAGCGTCTGTTGGGTGGCCGCCCACGACGCCAAGAGCGCCAAATTGTCAGCGGTCGGTGTGCCCGCGGGTGCGGTGTAGATGTTGAGGTGCAGGCCGGGTTCGGCGGGGAGTTCCAAGGACTCGACGTCCAAGTCGAGCTGGCCCACGGCCGGATGGTGCATACGCTTACGGCCGGACCGGTGCAGCCGCACGTCCTGAGATGCCCACCGCTGCCGAAATAGCTCACTGCACGTTGACAGTTCGCCGACCAGGGCGATCAGCTCCTCGTCGTGCGGATTGCGGCCGGCTTCCATGCGCAGCTTCGCAGCCACGGCACCGGCGACTTGGTCGTAATCGACGAAAAAATCTCTGGCCGCCTCGGGCTTCAGATAGACGAACCGCGCTGTGTTCGCGGGCCGTCGCGAATCGGCCAGCACCGGTGAATACAGCGCGCGAGCGAGTTGATTCATGGCGAGCACGTCATAACGGCCGTTACCGATCCAGGCCGGCGCATCGGAGATCGCGTCGAGCACCTGCTGCAGCGTCGAGCGCACCGCCACGGCAGGCCTGCGCCGGCGTGGGCCGCTGGGCGCCCTCGATTGGCGCGCGAGGTGGAACAGGTGGTCGCGCTCGGCCTCGTCGAGTTGCAGGGCAGAGGCCAACGCGTCGAGCACTCCGTCGGAGGCACCGGCGAGGCTGCCGCGCTCCATGCGCACGTAGTAGTCGACCGATACCCCCGCGAGCAGCGCGACCTCCTCGCGGCGCAGACCTTTGACCCGACGGTTGCCGCCGTAAGCGGGCAGGCCCGCCTGCTCGGGTGCGATGCGGGCGCGACGCGAGCTGAGAAATTCCCGGATCTCGGTGCGTGGATCCATCGTGGCCATCCCCCTACCCTAGGCCCGTTCAGCCGTACTGGTCAGTGGCCCATGACAGGGGGGGTACCCGTTGCAGTCGTCGCGGTGCCGCCATCTACCGGGATGATGGCGCCCGTGAGGTAGGACCCAGCCCGGCTGGCGAGAAACACGGCGGCACCCGCCATGTCGTCGTCGCGGCCGAGCCGGCGCAGTGGGGCCGCCGCCGCGATCGTGTCGCCGATGGCATCGAGCGTGGCCCCCATCATCTGCGACGGGAAGACTCCCGGTGCTACCGCGTTCACCGTGACGTGCTGTGGGCCCAGCTCCCGGGCAAGCACTCTGGTGAGCTGATGGAGAGCCGCTTTGCTGCTGGCGTACGAGTAGGTGGGCGCCTGGGCGACGTGGATGGCGGCGATACTGCCGATGTTGATGATCCGTGCCGGATCATCGGCGGTTCCCGCCCTGCGAAGTGCGGGAAGCAGTGCCTGCACCAGCCAGAACGGCGACTTGAGGTTGAGGTCGAGCACCGCATCCCAGGCCTCGTCCGGGAACGTCTCCAGCGGCTCGCTACGCATCGCTCCCGCGTTGTTGACGAGGATGTCCAGGCGTTCCGAGTCGGCCATGACAAGATCAGCGAGGCGCTGGCACTCGTCGTGCCTGGACAGGTCGGCGGGAATTGCTTGGACGTCGCCGAATTCGGATAGCAGCTGCTGTGCCTCCGCGCACGTGTCCGCATTGCGTGAGCTGATGACGACGCGGGCGCCCGCCTGGAGAAGGCCGCGCGCAATCATCATCCCAATGCCCTTGGTGCCGCCAGTGACAAGTGCGGACTTCCCACTCAGATCGAAAAGTTCTGTGTGAGTGGTGAATTGGTTGTCCGTCATTGGTATCTGTTCCGTTCCTTCTGTCGTGTCGGAATGCGCCGACACGGTCACGCATTCGGGGCAGCAGCTGAATTGAGCTGATGGAGGACCCACGCCAGGTTGACAGGCGTTGTGCACATCGGGGAGACCCTGGTGATACAGGTACTGTCAGAACCCCCCTTTCCTGGTGCGCTGAGTCCGGATCCACCGGCTTGATGCCGGTGGATGGTTCACCCAGAAACGAAGAAGTGCCTTGCGGCCTGCGATGACGGGGTTTTTCTAGGACCACATCAGGCACGATCGACAAGGCACTTCCGAGATGCAAAGTTCCCGTGCCGCGGCGGCGGTCTCATCCGCGTTCGATGATCCGAACCTGATCGCGTACGGCGGGCTGGAGCCGGCTGGAGCCGGTGGTGCGGCTGGCCGAGCGGTGCGGTCTGCCCAAGCTGGCCGGCGAGCACGTCCGGCTGCCCGACTCGAAGGACGGCATCGGCGCCTTCCCTGCGGCGAAACTGATGTCGCTGGTGGGCGGCATGGCCGCGGGCGCCGACAGCATCGACGACATGGACCGGCGGCGGCACGGTGCGATGGGCCGCCTGTTCTCCGGAGTGCGGGCCCCGTCCACGCTGGGGTCGCTCCTGCGCTCCTCCACCCACGGGCATGTGAAGCAACTGCACGCCGTGGCCCGCCGGTTCCTGCACGAACTGGCCCGTCACACCCCGCTGCTGCCCGGCGCGGACCAGGCCGCCTACGTGGACATCGACGACACCATCCGCTGATTCGGTGCCTGCGCTCAGAGGCCCCGCCCATCACTCCGGTGCCGTCCGGTTCAGGCGGCCGTAGGCGACCAGCTCGACCGTCACGGCCACCGCTATCGCCTGGACCGCCATGAGGGCGATCAGGACGAACAGCTGGACCGCGCCCGCGAGGACGGGGGATGCGCCGCCCAGGAGCATGCCGACGAAGGCTCCGGGCAGCGTGACAAGGCCCACCGTGCGGGTCTGGTCCAGGCCGGGCAGCAGGGCGTCCGACGCGGCGGGGCGGATCAGCTCCAGGCGGGCGTCCCGTTCGAGCAGGCCGATGGCCAGGCCCGCCTCGAACTCGCCCTTGCGGGAATGGAGCTCGTCGAGAGCCCGGCGTCCGCCGAGCACCGTCGCCGTCAGCGCGCCGCCGATCAGGATGCCGGTCACGGGGATCATGGCGATGCCGCGCACCGGAAGGAGCCCGGCCAGGGTCAGGCAGGCCACCACGGGTACGACGGGGCCCGCGATCGGCAGCGCCGCCCACCACCAGCTGCCGTTGGCGGTGATGCGGCGCCCCGCGGTGCGCGCGGCGACCGCGAACATCAGGAGCAGGAAGGCGAAGAGCGCCACGATGTGGTGGATCACCCAGCCGATGACCAGGGACACCACACCCAGCTGCGCGGCCGCCCGCACCCCGGCCACGAGGATCTCCCGCGCCTTGCCGTACGAGCCGTCGGGGGAGAGGCGGAACACGGCGGCTGTCGTGGCAGCGGCGAGGAGTAGCACGAGGAGCGCCACCCCGAGTGTCGCGTTGACCGGTAGCAGAGCCTGAGCGGCGAGATCGCGCACGCGTTCACCCTAGAGCGGCGCAGGGCAAGGCAGAACCCGGTTAGCCCGAGGGCGGAACCGATGATCGGAACTCGGTGTCCGGGGTCGTCGCCGACGGGCCCGGTCTGTGAGGATTACGGGAAGAACAGGCGATGCCGGACGAGCAAGTGACGCCGGAAGAAAGAAGGGCTGACCTCATGGCGCAGCAGGTACAGGGCGTGATCGCGCGCGCGAAGGGCGAGCCGGTACGGATCGAGACGATCGTCGTGCCGGACCCGGGGCCCGGGGAAGCCGTGGTGAAGGTGCAGGCCTGCGGGGTCTGTCATACCGACCTGCACTACCGCGAGGGCGGCATCAACGACGAGTTCCCCTTCCTTCTCGGCCATGAGGCGGCGGGCATCGTCGAGTCGGTCGGCGACGGTGTCACGGAGGTCGCCCCCGGCGACTACGTGATCCTCAACTGGCGTGCGGTGTGCGGCCAGTGCCGCGCGTGCAAGCGTGGCCGCCCCCAGTACTGCTTCGACACGCACAACGCCAAGCAGAAGATGACGCTCACGGACGGCACCGAGCTCTCGCCCGCGCTCGGCATCGGCGCCTTCGCGGAGAAGACCCTCGTCGCCGCCGGGCAGTGCACCAAGGTCGACCCGGCCGCGTCGCCCGCGGCGGCGGGACTCCTCGGCTGCGGAGTCATGGCCGGTATCGGCGCCGCCATCAACACCGGCAACGTCGGCCGCGGCGACTCGGTCGCCGTCATCGGCTGCGGCGGCGTCGGCAACGCGGCGGTAGTGGGCGCGCGGCTCGCCGGAGCCGCGAAGGTCATCGCCGTGGACATCGACGACGCGAAGCTTCAGACGGCCAAGAGCCTCGGCGCCACGCACACCGTCAACTCCCGTGCGGCGGACCCGATCGAGGCGATCCGCGAGCTGACCGACGGCAACGGGGCCGACGTCGTCATCGAGGCGGTCGGCCGCCCGGAGACGTACGAACAGGCCTTCTACGCACGCGACCTGGCGGGCACGGTCGTCCTGGTCGGCGTGCCGACACCCGAGATGCGCATCGATCTGCCGCTCCTCGACGTCTTCGGGCGCGGCGGCGCGCTCAAGTCGAGCTGGTACGGGGACTGTCTGCCCTCACGCGATTTCCCGATGCTCATCGACCTCTACCAGCAGGGGCGGCTCGACCTGGACGCGTTCGTCACGGAGACGATCGCCCTTGCGGACGTGGAGAAGGCGTTCGAGCGGATGCACCACGGGGATGTCCTGCGTTCGGTGGTGGTCTTCTGATGGCGGCGCGCATCGACCACCTGGTCACCTCGGGCACGTTCTCCCTCGACGGAGGCACCTGGGACGTCGACAACAACGTATGGATCGTGGGGGACGACAGCGAGGTCGTCGTCATCGACGCCGCGCACGACGCGGACGCCATCGCGGCCGTGGTCGGGGAGCGCCGGGTCGTCGCGATCGTGTGCACGCACGCCCACGACGACCACATCGACGCGGCCCCCGCACTCGCGGCCCGCACCGGCGCGCCGATCCTGCTGCACCCCGCCGACGCGGAGCTGTGGAAGCAGACCCACCCCGACCGTGCCCCCGACGGCGAGCTGTCCGACGGGCAGGAACTCACCGTGGCGGGAGTGGAGTTGAAGGTGCTGCACACCCCGGGCCACTGCCTGGGTGCCGT
This sequence comes from Streptomyces sp. NPDC056486, assembly GCF_042795295.1. Classification (NCBI taxonomy): domain Bacteria; kingdom Bacillati; phylum Actinomycetota; class Actinomycetes; order Kitasatosporales; family Streptomycetaceae; genus Streptomyces; species Streptomyces sp. NPDC056486. The sequence continues at coordinate 329 of NZ_JBHTSF010000192.1, read as the reverse complement.
CAGCCTCCACGCGCCCGCCCTGGGCACGGTCTTCACCGGCGACACGCTCTTCGCCGGCGGCCCTGGAGCGACAGGCAGGTCGTTCAGTGACTTCCCGACGATCGTCGACTCAATCAGGGACCGGCTCCTGACGCTGCCCCCGGAGACGGTGGTGCGGACCGGACACGGCGAGAGCACGACGGTGGGCGCGGAGGCGCCGCACCTGGAGGAGTGGATCGCCCGCGGACACTGACCGCGAAAACTGACGTAAGCGACATCAGCAGATGTGAGCGACATCAACTGACGTACGTGGCCGGGGTCCTGCCCGGCGTACGCGAAAGGCCCCGCGT
>NZ_JBHTSF010000191.1:0-15807 GCF_042795295.1 Streptomyces sp. NPDC056486 | reverse complement strand
ATGGCCTCAAACGCCGGCCGGGCTGGAACTATCCAGCCCGGCCCCGTCCCTACTCCGGCGGTGTCTCCCCGTTCCCCCCAGGTTTCTTGACGTGCGTCCGCAGGCGCGAGGAGACGTCGTCCGGGGGCAGGAACCGCGACCACCGCTCGGGGAACTCGGACGGCATGTCCTGGTCGTCGGGGTCCGTGGAGGCCTCCCGCGCGGCGGCCGCGCGGGCGACCACCTCCACCGCACGCGCCTCCCGTATCCGGTCATTGGCAGCTCGCGCAGCCGCCGTGGCGACGGACGGCCACACCCGGTCGATCGCGGCGTTCACCGCGGCCCCCACAAGGACCGCGAACGCCGACACACCTATCCACAGCAGCACCGCCACCGGCGCCGCCAACGAGCCGTAGATCGTCGGCCCTTCGACCGTGCTCGTCAGGTAGATCCGCAGCAGGAAGCTCCCCAGGACCCACATCCCGAGGGCGACGAGCGCACCGGGCATGTCCTCCACCCAGGGCGACCGCACCGGCACCGACACGTGGTAGAGCGTCGTCAGGAACACCACCGAGAGCAGCGTCACCACCGGCCAGTACAGGACCTGCACCACCGTCGTGGAGCCGGGCACCAGCTTCACCACCGCGTCAGGCCCCGCCACCATCAGCGGCAGCGCCACCGAACCGATGAGCAGCGCCACGATGAACAGGCCGAACGCGAGCAGCCGGGTCTTGACGATGCCGCGTGCGCCGTCAAGGCCGTACATGACCGTGATCGTGTCGATGAAGACGTTCACGGCGCGCGAGCCCGACCACAGGGCGAAGAGGAAACCGATCGAGATGACGTCGGGCCTGCCGACCCGCATGACGTCCTCCAGTATCGGCTGCGCGATCTGGCTGACGCCCTTGTCGGAGAGGACCGTGCGGGACGCCTCGAGGATGTTGTTCTCGACGCTGGCGATCGTGTTCGCGCCGGTCCACCGGTCCACGTACGCGAGCAGGCCGATCAGGCTCAGGAGCAGCGGCGGCACGGACAGGAGGGTGAAGAACGCGGCCTCGGCCGCGAGTCCCAGGATCCGGTATTCCACGCATGAGTTGACCGTGTCCTTGAGCAGCAGCCAGGCAGTCCTGCGCTTGGAGACGTTGCTGTAGAGAGCGCGGGCCCGGTTCCAGCGGCCCTTCGGCCTCCCGGGTGTTTCTTTTGCCTGGTGCACCTCCTTACCGTAGCGGCATGGCAGCCAGCACCCACACAGTGACCAACCAGGCTCCGCCCCTGGTGGGATATGACGTCTTTACGTCCGACCGCGCCCTCACAGAGGGAGTCGAGCGGCATCTCGATCCCGCCCTTCTCAGTACCGCACACGAGCAACTCTCCGAACTCGGGCGCACCGCAGGATCGGCCCAGGCACGCGAATGGGGGTTTCTGGCCAATGAGAATCCGCCCGTTCTGCACACCCATGACCGCTATGGGAATCGCGTGGACGAAGTCGCCTTCCATCCGGCGTGGCACCGGCTGCTCGGCAAGGCGGTGTCGTCGGGTCTGACCACCGCCTGGTCGCGGCCGGGCGGCCATCTGCGGCGCGCCGCCGGGTTCCTGGTGTGGTCGCAGGTCGAGGCGGGGCACGGCTGCCCGGTGTCGATGACGCACGCGGCGGTGCCCGCGCTGCGGGCCGACCCCGCGCTCGCCGCCGAGTGGGAGCCCCGGCTCACTTCTCTGGTCTACGACGAAGGGCTCAGGCCCGCGTCCCAGAAAGCCGGAGCGCTCTTCGGGATGGGCATGACGGAGAAACAGGGCGGCAGCGATGTGCGCGCGAATACGACACGTGCGCGTGCTCTCGCGGAAGACGGCACGTATGAACTCACGGGGCACAAATGGTTCTGTTCCGCACCTATGTCCGACGGCTTTCTCGTGCTCGGGCAGACCGACGCGGGACTTACGTGCTTTCTTGTGCCGCGAGTGCTGGATGACGGCACTCGTAACGCCTTCGCCATTCAGCGCCTGAAGGACAAACTGGGCAATAAGTCGAATGCGTCCAGCGAAGTCGAGTTCGACCGGACATGGGCGCGCCGGGTGGGCGAAGAGGGCCGCGGGGTGCGCACCATCATCGACATGGTGGCGGCCACGCGGCTCGACTGCGTCGTGGGCTCGGCGGCGCTCATGCGGCAGGCCGTGGCACAGGCCGTGCACCACGCCACGTACCGCGAGGCGTTCGGCGGCAAGCTCATCGACAAGCCGCTCATGCGCAACGTACTGGCGGATCTGGCCCTGGAGTCGGAGGCGGCCACGACGCTCGCTCTGCGGCTCGCAGCCGCGTACGACGACGGGAGCGAGCAGGAGCGGGCGTTCCTGCGGATCGCCGTGCCGGCCTCGAAGTACTGGGTGACCAAGCGCTGCACGCCGCTCGTGGTGGAGGCCCTTGAGGTCCTCGGCGGCAACGGATACGTCGAGGAGTCGGGGATGCCGCGGCTGCTTCGCGAGTCGCCGCTCAACTCGATCTGGGAGGGCTCGGGGAACGTACAGGCCCTTGACGTGCTGCGTGCGTTGCAGCGGGAGCCGCAGGCGCTGAACGCGTTCCTCCAGGAGGTCGGTCTCGCGCGCGGCGCCGATCACCGCCTGGACGGCGCGATCAAGGGGCTGCTGACCGAACTGGCCGATCTGGACGGGATCGAGGCGCGGGCACGTCGGCTCGTGGAGCGGATGGCGCTGGTGCTCCAGGGGTCGCTGCTCGTGCGGTACGCGCCCCCGGAGGTCGCCGACGCGTTCTGTGCCTCGCGGCTCGGCGGGGACTGGGGATCGGCGTTCGGGACGCTGCCGCACACGCTCGATCTGGCCGCCGTGGTGAGGCGGGCCGCCCCCAACGGCGACGGAAGGGAGTAGCGGGGGTGATGCCGCGCCGACACGGCACCACCCCCGCACTCAAGCCCCGATGAGGAGCGTCAACGCCGTGCGAACGGCGTTGACATCAGCTTCGGCCGCCGCACGCCTGTCCGCGAGGGTTGCAGACCGTTGCAAGCCGACGGCTGCGGCCGGTCACCCGCTGGGTCACCTACTGGGTCACCCACTGAACTACATCGGTTCATCACTGAATCAATCCCCTTGCGGGCGCCGAAGGGGCACGATGGGTGGATGCCCCCGACGCACTGGCTCTGCTCGGGAAGGACCCAGTGATGGAAGCGACTTCGACGCTCGACCTCGCGAGGATCTCGACCATGGACTGCACGCAGGCCGCGCGACTGCTCGCGACCGTCCGCCACGCGACGCTCGCCGGACGGCGGCCGCGCGTCATGCCCCGTCCGGTGATCGAGGAGTCCTGGGAGCGCATGCTGCTCGGCGGGGTCGATCCGGACCGCGACTTCCGCTCCCGGCTGCTCAGCGTGGAGGAGCTGGAGGAGCGCCGCCGCACCTCGCCGCTGGTGGAGATCATGCCGATGCTGCGGGACGCGCTCGTCTCGGTGGCGGACGCGGCGCACCACATCATGGTCGTCTGCGACGCCGATGGCCGGGTCCTGTGGCGCGAGGGCCACTCCACGGTGCTGCGCAAGGCGGACTCGCTCGGCTTCGAGCTGGGGGCGGACTGGAGCGAGAGCGTCGTCGGCACGAACGGGATAGGGACACCGCTCGTCGTACGCCGACCCGTACATGTGTTCTCCGCCGAGCACTTCGTGGAGACGCATCACGCGTGGACGTGCATGGGCTCGCCCATCATCGATCCCCGTGACGGCCGCCTCCTCGGCGTGGTCGACATCAGCGGCCCGCTGAACACGATGCATCCGGCGACGCTCGCCCTGGTCGACGCGGTGGCGAAGCTCGCCGAGGCCCGGCTGCGGGAGAACCACGTGACGGCGCTCGACCGGCTGCGCTCGGTGGCGGCGCCGGTCCTCGCCCGCCTGGAGGGGCGCGCCGTCGCGGTGGACTCCCGCGGGTGGACGGCGGCGGTCACGGGAATGCCGCACACGGACCGGCTCTCCCTGCCCAAGTCCATGTCCGCGGGCCGCACGTGGCTGCCGTCCCTCGGCACGTGTGCCGTGGAGCCGCTGCCCGGCGGCTGGCTGCTGCGTGTGGACGAGGACCCGCAGCCCCTTGCCGCGACCCGCGTCATCCTGGACGTGAGCGGGCCGCGCCGCTGGTCGGTCACCGTCGAGGGCGGCGGCGCGGGCGGCTGGACGCATGAACTGAGCCCGCGCCACGCCGAGCTGCTCTATCTCCTCAGCGCCCACCGCAAGGGCCGCAGCGCTTCGGGCCTCGCCGAGGACATGTTCGGCGACCCGGCGCGCACGGTGACGGTCCGCGCCGAACTCTCCCGGGTCCGCCGCTACTTGGGCGATCTCCTGGCCCACCGCCCCTACCGCTTCCCCGACGACGTGGACGTGGAGGTGATCCTGCCCGACCACCCGGCAAACCTGCTGCCGCATTCGACGGCACCCGCGGTACGGGAGGCACGGAGGGTGGCGGAGCCTTGAGTGCCTCCACAAAAAGCCTTGAGCACCTCTGCGCCGCTACGCCACCGCCCTCGCATGACGCGCCACCGTCGCAAGGAGCCGTACGTACGCCTCCGCGTCCCACGCCGCCCGCCCCACGAACAGTCCGTCCACCCCGGGTAGTCGCAGCAGTTCGGCCGCGTTGCCCTCGCTGACGGAACCTCCGTACAACACGCCCTTCACCGGCAGGTCCGACAGCTCGGCGAGTACCGGGGCGATCTCCTCCGGGCGCGGTGCGCGGCCGTGTTCGCCGATCGCCCAGACGGGTTCGTACGCGATGAGTACGTCCGTGGGGTTCTGCAGGCCGTCGAGTGCGGCGGCGGCCTGGGCGAGGACGGCGTCGGTGCCCCCGCCCGCCGCGCGTGTCTCCTCGCTCTCCCCCACGCACACCAGCGGCGCGAGCCCGTGCCGCAGCACCGCCCGCGTCTTCAGCCGGACGGTGGCATCGCTCTCCCCGAAGTGCGCGCGGCGCTCCGAGTGGCCGATCTCGATGATGCGGGCGCCCGCGTCGGCGGCCTGCGGTACGGAGATCTCGCCGGTCCAGGCTCCCTCGTCGGCCCAGTGGGTGTTCTGGGCGCCGACGAGGACCGGGGAATCGCGGCCACCGAGCGCGTCGGTGACGGTGGCGATGGCGGTCGCGGACGGGATCACGAACGGGCACACCCCTTCGAGGCCGTCACCCACGGCTTCCCTCAACCGGGCCGCGTAGGCCGCCGCCTCCGCCCGTGTCTTGGTCATCTTGAAACTGGTCCCGAGCCATCGCATGCCGGGTCAGCCCGTCTCGTACGTACGGATCGCGGCCACCTTCTCGGCCGACGCGGACGCGGGGTCGAAGGTGTAGGTGAGCCATTCGCGGGCCAGTCGGCGGGCGAGTTCGAGGCCGATGACGCGCTGGCCGAGGCAGAGGACCTGGGCGTCGTTGGAGAGGACCGCGCGCTCCACGGAGAAGGAGTCGTGGGCGGTGACGGCGCGGATGCCCGGCACTTTGTTGGCGGCGATCGCGACGCCGAGTCCCGTGCCGCAGACGAGCAGCGCGCGGTCGGCGCGCCCTTCGGCGACGAGGCGGGCGGCGTCGACGGCGACGTGGGGGTAGGCGGTGTCCTGGCCGGGCTCGATGCCCGCGTCGAGGACCTCGCCGACGACGCCACTTGCCTCCAGGTCCGCCTTGAGGGCTTCCTTGTAGTCGAGCCCTGCGCTGTCGGAGCCGACTACGACGCGTAGCAGCGGCTGTTCACTCGTCTTACTCATCAGGGATGTCCTCCTCGGGGCCGGGGGCCAGTGCGGTGACGATCAGGGCGAAGGAGACGGCGCCGGGGTCGGGGGTGCCCAGGGTGCGGTCGCCGTGGGTGCGGGCGCGGCCCTTGCGGGCGGGGATACGGGCGGTGTCGTCGGCGGCGCGGGTGGCGGCGGCCGCGGCTTCGGTCCAGCCGTCGTGCGCGATGCGGTCGGCGAAGGGGGCCGCCGCGTCGACGAGCGTCTTGTCGCCGGGCCGCGCACCGCCGAGCCGCACGACGGCGTCGACCGCTTCGCGTACGGCGCGCACGAGTTGTTCGTACGTCACCGGCGCCTCGTCCCCGACCACCGCACCGGCGGCGGTGAGCGCCGCGTCCCACAGCGCCCCGGAGGTCCCACCGGCCCCGTCCGACCAGGCCTCACCGGCGCGCACGAGCAGCGTCCTCGCACCGGCGCCGGCGGTGAGCGCCTTGTCGGCCGCTTCGACGGCGGCATCGGCCCCGCGCCGCATTCCGATGCCGTGATCCCCGTCCCCGCCGACGGCGTCAAGCGCGCCGAGGTGCTCCTCGTGCGCGGCGACGGTGTCGCGCACGGTGTGCAGGCCACGGGCGATACGGGCGGCGGCGCGCCGGGACGCCGCACTGCCCGGGGCGACTTCGGGGGCGCGGGGTGCTGTCAGGTCGTCGGTGCGGTGGGGCCGGGGCGCGAGAGTGCCGCGCCGGAAGGCCGGGGCGAGGGCGGGGGCGCGCCACAAGCCGTCGAGTTCGTCGTCGAGGAAGGTGAGTGTGAGGGAGAGCCCGGCCATGTCGAGGCTGGTCACGTGCTCGCCGACTTCGGGGGCGACGGCCTCGATCCCGGCATCGGCAAGGCGCTCGGCGATGCGCCGGTAGACGACGAAGAGCTCCTCGTACTTGGTGGCCCCCAGGCCGTTGAGCAGAACGGCTGCTCGCCGGACCCCGGGCCGGGAGGCGGCGGAGGGACCGGCCTCGCCCGGCGGGCGGTCATGATGTCCGGCGGGGCCGTCGTCTTGAGCGGGGGCGGTGCCGCGAGCAGACGCGCCGCCCCGGCCAAGAGTCCCGGCCATGCCCTTCATCACGGCGTCGTCCAGCACACCGTCCAGCAGCCGGTCCGCGATCTCGTCCGCGCTTGCCAACTCGGCCTCTGCCAATCCGGGTTCACCGTGAATTCCGAGCCCGAGGGCCATACGGCCGGAGGCGACGGTGAACAGCGGGCTGCCCGAGCCCGGCAGCGTGCAGCCGTCGAACGCGATGCCCAGGGTGTGGGTGGCCGCATTGGCCTTGCGGCCGATCCGCTCCACCTCGTCGACACCGAGGCCCTTCTCCGCCGCCGCGCAGAGAATCTTGAAGACGGTCAGGTCACCCGCGATTCCCCGGCGCTGGGCCGGGTCCGGGTGCGATGCGATGTCGTCCGTGACCGTGAGGACTCTCGCGTCGACGCCCTCCGCGCGCAGGCGCTCCGCGGCCTGGCCGAAGTGGAGGACGTCGCCCGCGTAGTTGCCGAAGCCGAAGATGACTCCGCCGCCGTTCTCCGCGGCGCGGGCGACGGAGGCTACCTGGGACGCGGACGGCGACGCGAAGACCTCGCCGCAGGCCGCCCCGTGCGCGAGCCCGGGGCCGACCCAGCCCGCGAACGCCGGGTAGTGGCCGCTCCCGCCGCCGAGGACGACAGCCGTGTGGCCTGCGGGAGTTGCCGATGCGCGCACCACTCCGCCGTACACGGGGCGTACGAGATCGGCGTGTGCCGCGCTGAATCCCGCAAGCGCCTCGCGGGCGAATGCGCGGGCGTCGTTCACCAGGAGGGTCATCGGCCCCTCAAATCACGGTCGTTCATCTCGCGGTCGGCCAGCTTCACCCGCAGGATTCCGCGCAAGTAGTCCCGGTTCGCCGCCGAGACGCCGAGGCCGTCGCCGCCGTAGTGCTCCACGCAGATCGGCCCCTCGAAGCCGAGGTCGAGGGCGAGCGTCAGTGCACGGCGGTAGCTGATCAGTCCCGAGACGGCGGGGGCCGGGACCGTGAAGTAGGCGCCGGTGGCGGGGTCGTGGTCGCGGTAGTAGTTCTTGATGTGCCAGTAGTTGGTGTGCGGGAGGGTTTTGAGGAGCATCTGCTCCCAGTCCTCCACGGGGCGGTGGAGGCGGACGAGGTTGCCGATGTCGGGGTTGAGGCCGACGTTCGGCAGATCGATGTCCTTGACCAGGGACACGGCGCTGTCCGCCGTGCCGAGGTACGTGTCCTCGTACATCTCCAGGGAGAGGCCGACCCCGTGGCGCGCCGCGCGCTCACCCACCGCGCGGAAGCGGGTGACCGCCAGGTCCCAGGCCCGGAAGTCGCCCACCGGGTCACTCGCACCCGGCTCGTGCCAGAACCAGGTGGCCGCCTTCTGCGTGGCGGTCAACTCCCGGTGCAGGCCCGCCGATACGACGGGAATGCCGAGCTCCGCCGCCACATCCACCGTCCTGAGCAGATAGGCGAAGTGCGCCTTCGCCGCCTCCTCGTCCGGGTCGATGACGCTGCGGCGGATCGTCGATATGGCGGTCACCGACAGGTCCGACTCCTTGAGCGCGCGGACCAGTTCGGCCCGGCGGTCGGCGGTCAGGTCACCGGGGCGCACCCAGCTGTCGGTGAGGTCCACATGGTCGAATCCTTCCGCCGCGACCTCGCGGAAGACCGAACTCCACTGACTCAGAGGGGCGTTCTGCGCCTCGGGAAACTGGAGGAGTGCGGCTCCGATGGGCCACTCCTCCGCAGTACGAAGTGCTGTACGGGGTGGTGTACGAGGTGCTGTACGGGGCATGGGCGACTCCCTCGTCGGCCTACTTGGTCCCTATGAATCGTGGACCCTATAGGATCTTTTCTGTCCGCAACAGACTGTGCCGGACGGGTGCCGGCCAATGGCCACCACCTGGCGCCTTCCCCTCGACTAACCTGGACGGCGAGATGAGCCCGAAGAGCACGCACACGAATGAGTCCCCCCAGGCACCCCAGTCCCCGCTGGTGGCGCGCCGCGCCCTGCGCGACGGGGTGTACGACGCGATCCTGGAGAAGCTGCTCGACGGCTCGACGCCGCCCGGCTCCTCGCTCGGCATCGACTCCCTCGCCCGTGAGCTGGGCGTATCACCGACTCCCGTACGCGAGGCGCTCGTTCAGATGGAGCACACGGGGCTCGTGAACCGCGTCGCCCTCAAGGGTTACCGCGTGGCGCCGCCCCTCACCCCGCGCCAGGTCACCGAACTCTTCGACGCCCGTACGATGCTGGAGCTCGCGGCGGTCGAGCGGGCCGCGGGCCGGGCCCACGACCTCATCCCCGAACTCCAGGCGGCACACGCCCGGCACGTCCTCGCCGCCCATCGCGTACGGAAGCTGCGCGGCGGCCCGGACGCCACCACCATGGACCACTCCGACCTGCGGGAATACTTCGCCGCGGACTGGGAGTTCCACCTCGCGATCATCCAGGCGACGGACAACCGCTTCATGGTGCAGATGGCCGAGTCGCTGAGCGCGCACGTGCACCGGATGCGGCAGACCGTCGACCACGGGACCTTCGACATCGACCAGGCGATCGCCGAACACACCGCGATCCTGGCCGCGTTCGAGTCGGGCGACCCCGAGGCCCCGGCGCGGGCGATGCGTACGCACCTGGAGGGCGTGGCCCGGCGCTCCCTCGACGACGCCTGAACTCTCACGGCGCCGGTCACGCCGCGCGCCAATTCCCGCACACCCCTTGCCACGCGTCCCCACGCACACCTACGGTCACCGCCATATCCAATAGGATCTCGGATCCGCAGGAAGGTCGACGATGACGTCACCGCTGCGTGCGACACGCGCTCTCGCGGGAATTGCGGGAAGCACCGCGCTGCTCACCTCGTGCACACTGCTCAACGCCACACCGCCCGTGCCGGACGACTGGACCCCGCGCGGCTCCGTCTCCTCGCTCGTCGCGTTCGCCCCGGGCGGCGGCAGCGACCGCTCGGCCCGCGTCATGGCCCAGGGGCTCAACGAGCTCGACGCGGGCTACCACGTCAACGTGGAGAACAAGGAGGGCGGTTCGGGCGCCGTCGGCTGGGCGGGCTTCCTCGCCGAGAAGGGCAACGGCAACGCCCTGCTCGTCGCCGAGGGCGCGCTCAACACCCTGCCTCTGGTCTACGACGTGCCCTTCACCTACAAGTCGTTCACTCCCCTGGTGATGTTCGCCAACGACTCGCGGATCGTCGTGGCCCGCAAGGACGCCCCGTACAAGACCTGTTCGGATGTCGTCGATGCCGCCAAGAAGAAGCGGGTCGTCACCGGATCCAGCGGCAAGACCGGCGCCGACGCGCTCGTCATCGCCGAACTCAAGCAGGAGGGCGGCCAGTTCGGCGTCGTCCCCTACGGCTCGACCGGCGAGGTGCTCACCGGCCTGCTCGGCAACCAGATCGACGTCGCGCCCTCCAGCGCCTCGTCCGCGAAGCCCTATCTGGAGAGCGGCGACATGAAGGCGCTGTGCACGCTCTCCGACAAGCGCTACGACGACCCCGTCCTCGGCGGCGTACCGACCGCGAAAGAGCAGGGCATGGACGCCCATGTGACGCTGTGGCGCGGGGTCTTCGCCCCCTCGGGCATCGACGACGTACAGCGGCGCTACTGGATCAGGGACCTGGAGCGGGCCATGAAGTCGAAGGCCTACCGCGACTATCTCGAGGCGGATCTCCTGACGCCCGCCGATCTCAGCGGCGCGAAGTTCGCGGCGTACCTCAAGAAGTACGACGCGCAGGTGAAGGAGGTCCTCAAGTGACCGCGCCCGTGACGACCGCCGACACAGGGCGCCGTCCCGTCCTCCTCGCCTACGGCGCCCTCACCGCCCTCGGCGCCCTCTTCTTCGCGGGCTCCTTCGCCTACCCATGGACAGCGCCCGAGGACGGCACGGTCGGCGCGGGCGCGCTGCCGCGCACGGCGGGGCTGCTCCTCGCCGTCCTCGGCACCCTGCTGATCCGCCAGGAGCTGCGCACCGGTTCGGTCCTGGAGGGTGACGGGCACGTCGAGGAGGCCGCCGACGTCCCGGCCGAGGAAGCCCACCGGATGCGGACGAAGCTGATCGTGGTCGTGGTGACGATGGTGGTCACCGCGCTCCTGGTCCCATTCCTCGGCCTGCTGCCCGCGCTCACCCTCATGACGCTGTTCCTGACGGCCGTCGTGGAACGCCAGCCGCTCACGCGCTCCCTTCTGGTCGCGGCCCTCGTGATGGCCCTCTCGTATCTGCTCTTCGTCGTGGTCCTGCGGATCCCGCTGCCGTTCGGTCTCTTCGACCCAGCCGTCTGGAGCCAGCTGTGATCGACCATCTCGTGACCGGATTCGGCGCGGCCCTCAGCCCGGAGAACGTCCTGTGGTGCTTCGTCGGTGTGCTCCTCGGCACCGTCATCGGCATCCTGCCCGGCCTCGGCTCGGCCACCGGTGTGGCGATCCTGATCCCCGTCACGCTCACCTTCGCCCCGCTCACCGCGCTGATCATGCTGGCCGGGATCTACCACGGCGCGCAGTTCGGCGCGACGATCACCGCCATCCTCATCGCGACACCCGGCGAGGCGTCGTCCGTGGTCAGCACGCTCGACGGCTACCGGATGGCGCGGGCGGGACGCGCCGGGCCCGCGCTCGCGATCTCGGCGCTCGGGGCGTTCGTCTCGGCGATGGTGTCGCTGATCGCGCTGATGGCGGTGGCGCCGTTCTTCGCCTCGCTCGCCCTGGACTTCGGGCCGCCGGAGATGCTCGCGGTGATGGTGCTCGGACTCTGCACGATCGTGGTCTTCTCGGGCCGCAATCTGCTCCTCGGTCTCGCGCTCGGCCTGACCGGCATCCTCATCGCGTGCGTCGGCGTGGACGGCGGCAGCGGGACGCCCCGCTACACGTTCGGGCAGATCGACCTCTTCGGCGGCATCCCGTTCGTGGAGGTGATGATCGGCCTCTTCGCGATCGGTGAGCTGCTCAACCAGCTGCACATCGGGATGGCGGAGCCGATCCGCGCCCGGTTCCGCGATCTGCTCCTGACCAAGGAGGACCTGAAGCGTTCGATGGCGCCCACCGCGCGCGGCACGGTACTCGGCTTCCTGCTCGGCTGTCTGCCGGGCGCGGGCACGACGCTCGCCTCCTTCATGGCGTACGGCGCCGAGAAGCGGTTCTCCAAGAACCGGGATCAGCTCGGCAAGGGCGCCATCGAGGGGGTGGTGGCGCCGGACGCGGCGACGAACTCGGCCTCGAACGCCAACTTCGTACCGACACTCGTCCTCGGTGTGCCGGGCGGCGCGACGACGGCGGTCCTCCTCGGTGCGTTCCTCGTGTACGGGATCCAGCCGGGCCCGCTGCTCTTCGAGAACCAGCCGGATCTTGTGTGGGGCCTGCTCGTGTCGTTCTTCATCGGCAATGTGCTCCTGCTGATCCTGAACCTGCCGCTCGCGCCGGTCTTCGCCCAGCTCCTGCGCGTGCGCTACGCGTTCCTCTATCCGCTGATCATCGTGACGAGCCTGATCGGCGCGTACTCGGTGAAGAACAGCATGTTCAGCATCTGGATCGTGCTCTTCTTCGGCCTCGTCGGCTATGCGATGAAGCGCCTGAACTTCCCCGTGGCGCCTCTCGTCCTGGGCCTGGTGATCGGCCCGCTTTTCGAGAAGGCGCTCGTCCAGACCTCCGCACTCGCCGGAGACGACTCGCTCATCATGCTGCGCAGCCCTGCGGCGGTGACGATCCTGCTGCTCGCGCTCGCCCTGGTCACGGGCCCGCCGCTGGCCCGCCGCCTGCGCCCTGCCCCTCGCCCCGCGTCATCCCCCATCCCCAAGACCCCGGAGAAGACCCCATGAGCCTTCAGCTTCCGCGCGTCGCCGTCACCTTCGGCGACCCCGCCGGCATCGGCCCCGAGCTGATCGCCCGCCTCCTGGACCGCCCGGAGACCCGGGCCGCCGCCGATCTCGTACTCCTGGCCGACGAGGAGGAGCTGCGCTCCGCGGGCGCGGACGCGGGCGTGGACCTGGAGTGGGCGAGGGATCTGCTCCGGCCGTCCGAGTCCGCGGAGCGCCCCACCGGCGGCTTCCAGCGCAAGACGGCCACGGCGGAGGGCGGTCGATGGGCCCTCGCCCACCTGCGGACCGCACTCGACCTGGCAAAGGCGGGCGAGGTCGACGCGATCCTCTTCGCCCCTCTCAACAAGTCCTCGCTCCACTTGGCAGGCATGACGCAGAGCGACGAGCTGCGCTGGTTCGAGGAGGCCCTCGGGGTCGAAGGCTTCACCTCGGAACTGAACGTGGTCCCGAGCCTGTGGACCGCGCGCGTCACGTCCCACGTCTCGATCGCGGAGGTGGACGCGGGCATCACGTACGAGAGGGTGGCGGCCGCGGGACGGCTCCTGGACGAGGTGCTGCGCGGGGCCGGCGTTGCTGCGCCCCGGATCGGCGTCTGCGCCCTCAACCCGCACGCGGGTGAGAACGGCCGCTTCGGTCGCCACGAGCTGGACATCATCACCCCGGCCGTCGCCGAACTGCGCTCCTCGGGGATCGACCTGTCGGGCCCCTTCCCCTCGGACACGATCTTCCTGCGGGCGCGGGCGGGTGAATTCGACGGAATCCTGACGATGTACCACGACCAGGGCCAGATCGCGATGAAACTGATGGGCTTCGACGGCGGCGTCACCATCGCGGGAGGCCTCCCGATCCCGATCTGCACCCCGGCACACGGCACCGCCTTCGACCTGGTGGGCCGGGGCGAGGCGAACACGGGCTCGATCCAGAACGCGTTCGACCTGGCGGTACGGCTGGCGCGACGCTGAGGCCCCGGGGGGGGTGGGGACTCGGGGGCCCGGGGCCTCGGGGAGGTGGCTCGGGGTACCCGCCTTGGCCGGTACCCCCGCCCCGTGATTTTCTGACCGGCATGAGCCTCACTGTCACCACTTGGTCCCTGGAGCAGACCGCTCCCGGCGATCTGCTGCCGGCCGCCGCTCCCGACGGCGACGTCACGATCGTGCGGGCCGAGATCCCCTCCCCCGAGTTCAGCCGCTTCCTCTACTCCTCCGTCGGCGGCGACATCCGCTGGATCGACCGGCTCTCCCTCACATACGCGCAGTGGCAGGAGCATCTGACGAAGCCGGGCGTCGAGACCTGGGTCGCGTACGAGAAGGGGACGCCCGCCGGGTACGTGGAGCTGGCGGCGCGGGACGACGGTGACGTCGAGGTCGTGTACTTCGGGCTCATCCCCGCCTTCCGGGGGCGGCGGATCGGCGGACATCTGCTCTCGTACGGGGTGCGGCGGGCCTGGGACCTGGCCGAACGCTGGCCGGAGCTGCCCTCGACCAAGCGGGTGTGGGTGCACACCTGCTCCAAGGACGGAGAGCACGCGATGGGCAATTACCTGCGGCGCGGTTTCAAGCTTTTCGACACGGAGGTCTCGCAGGAGGCGGATGTGGCCACGCCCGGCCCGTGGCCCGGGGCGTAGCGCTCCGCGCGGGGGCTTCGTTGTTCGGCAGCGGGTACGTTGTGGCTGATCGCGCAGTTCCCCGCGCCCCTGACGGGGCCCGAAGCGAGTGATCGACACCACACCGTCTCGCAATGCGAGACCGACACGTCCACATCTTGGATAATGGTGGACTGGGCCGAAAGTCCCATGACACGCTTCCGTCATGGATCGCACTGGAATTGCCTTGGTGAGTCGACGCCACGTCGATCTCTGCCGCATGTCCAGCGCCATGTGTCCGGCGAGCTGACAGCACCAGCGCCGACGACTCCCCTCCACTGACCACCCTATTGCGCACCGCCGCGCCTCCTGCGCGAAGTGTGCAGGTCAGCCCAGCCCTCAGCCCGCCTTGAAGGACGTATAGCCATGGCTGCCACCCCTGAAAAACCCACGACTGCCGCGCCCCGGCGCAAGGCGAGCCGTCACCGTGGTGAGGGCCAGTGGGCCGTTGGCCACTTCACGCCGCTGAACGGCAACGAACAGTTCAAGAAGGACGACGACGGTCTCAATGTGCGGACACGCATTGAGACGATCTACTCCAAGCGTGGCTTCGATTCCATCGACCCGAACGATCTTCGTGGGCGTATGCGCTGGTGGGGGCTCTACACCCAGCGTCGGCAGGGCATCGACGGCGGCAAGACGGCGATCCTGGAGCCGGAAGAGCTGGACGACGAGTACTTCATGCTGCGGGTGCGGATCGACGGCGGACGCCTCACCACCGAGCAGCTGCGCGTCATCGGCGAGATCTCGCAGGAGTTCGCGCGCGGGACCGCCGACCTCACCGACCGGCAGAACGTCCAGTACCACTGGATCCGCATCGAGGACGTTCCCACGATCTGGGAGCGGCTCGAAGCTGTCGGGCTCTCCACCACCGAGGCCTGCGGTGACACGCCCCGCGTCATCCTCGGCTCGCCCGTCGCCGGTGTCGCCGAGAACGAGATCATCGACGGCTCTCCCGCCATCGACGAGATCCACCGCCGCTTCATCGGCAGCCCGGAGTTCTCGAACCTGCCGCGCAAGTTCAAGACGGCGATCTCCGGGTCGCCGCAGCTCGACGTCGCGCACGAGATCAACGACATCGCCTTCGTGGGGGTCAACCACCCCGAGCACGGGCCCGGCTTCGACCTCTGGGTCGGCGGCGGGCTCTCCACCAACCCGAAGCTGGGTGTGCGGCTCGGCGCCTGGGTGCCGCTCGACGAGGTGCCCGAGGTGTGGACCGGCGTCATCGGCATCTTCCGTGACTACGGCTACCGGCGCCTGCGTACCCGCGCCCGCTTGAAGTTCCTCGTCGCCGACTGGGGCCCGGAGAAGTTCCGGCAGATCCTGCAGGACGAGTACCTCAAGCGCGAGCTCATCGACGGACCCGCGCCCGAGCAGCCCGCCGGCACCTGGCGCGACCACCTCGGCGTGCACAAGCAGAAGGACGGCCGCTTCTACGTCGGGTTCGCCCCCCGCGTCGGCCGCGTGGACGGCACGACGCTCACGAAGATCGCCGATGTCGCCGCCGCCCACGGCTCGGGCCGCCTGCGGACCACCGCCGAGCAGAAGATGATCGTGCTGGACGTGGCCGAGGAGCAGGTCGAGTCCCTGGTCGCCGGTCTGGAGGCGCTCGACCTGCGGGTCACACGGGCACC